>MZGM01000072.1 GCA_002085035.1 Candidatus Zhuqueibacterota bacterium 4484_219 | reverse complement strand
AATGCCGAGAGGTTTTTCTCGGCAAAAGTGATAATAAGAACAATTGTACTTAATGTTACGCTTCTAAAGATATGCCAAAAGTAGCTGAGCATCAGTTTTATTTGGAGCATCGGGATAATTATCAATAAGTTTTTTTAATAGAGTTTTAGCTTGATTAGTTTTCCCTACTTTGCTGTAACATAGTGCCGCCAAGAATAAATACTCGGGTGCATTGTAAAGTTTGGAGAACTTAGTTGCGCTTTTGTGATAATATTGTGCAGCTTCCAAAAATTTACCCTGTGTCTCAAGGCAAGCTGCTATTCCAGCTAATGCCGAACTGCTCAATAGGGGCATATTGTGATAATCATCAAAATATTTTTGGTAATATTTCTTGGCATTGCGATAGTTGTTTTTGTAATAATAACAGTTTGCTAAATAAAACGTAGCTAATCCAGCATTCCGAGTTCCTGAATAGTTTTTTACGACTTTTTCCAATATTGGAATAGCCTTGTCATAATCTTCCATTTGGTAATAGAGCATTGCTTCAGCAAGAATACCCGAAGCAGCTAAATTAGCCTGGTGTTTGCTACGTAGAATCATTGTTACCAGAACTACGACCACCACAAATCCTATTACTCCAGTCAGAACCAGTTTACTGTTACGATTAATGAAGTCTGTAGCTTGGAGATAGTAAGTGACTAACTTATCTTGTTTGATTTGTCTGCGGCTTAGTTTGCGTCTTGGTTTTAGCATTTTCCGTCGTCTCCATCTAACTTTCTTAACTGTGCTAAGTTCAGTAGTGCCCCTGGGGTGACTCGAACACCCGGCACGCGGTTTAGGAAACCGCCGCTCTATCCATCTGAGCTACAGGGGCACTCAATATCACAAAAGTTAAACCTAAAAATCTAACTATTCGATCCTCTGTTTATTTTTCTCCTTTTAACATAGCTTTGTAGGGATAATAAATTAAAACATAGGCTAACACGGCAAAAACCACGAGCCCCAACCAAGGAGTACCTTCTTTTAGGCCGAGTATTTTAGGAAGTTCAACTTGAGCAGTTTTTAAGCCCGCGGTTATAACGCCAGTTAGAGCTTCTCCTGCTACCAATCCCGAAGCAATAAGTAATCCTGTATTAGCCAAAATTGTCTTTTGTTGTTCATCCGGATTCTTCTTGGCGGCTACCTTATCAACGATAAGCTTGATAACTCCGCCGATGAAGATACAAGCGGTGGAATGGAACGGTAAATACATTCCAACTGCAATGAGCATAGGTGACGGTGAACCGATTAATATCAAAGCTACAGAGAAAAGCATCCCAGCAATGACTAATGGCCAGGCCATTTCTCCCGCAACAATTCCTTTAGCCATCATTGCCATCAAACCAGCCTGGGGAGCAGGTAAAACCTCGCCGCCGATACCACCAGTTTCAATATTGGCATTATGCAGAAGAGCTATTGGAACAACTAAAGTTAATGCGGCAAAAATGACACCAATCGTTCCTGCGATTTCCATACGCCATGGAGTACCACCAAGAATATGTCCCACTTTCCAATCTTGAATCATATCGCCTGCCACACCAGCGACACAGCAAACTACTGCTGCCACGCCCAAGACCGCCGCCACTCCTGCATCACCCTTTACTCCCAGAGCAACCATTAGCACAGCAGCAATCAATAAAGTTGTCAACGTGAGACCAGATATGGGATTGGACGAACTACCAATGATTCCCACTAAATATCCAGCTACAGCAGCAAACAGCAATCCAGCCAACGCCATAACTAATGCTGCCACAATAGAACCACCAAAATTCTGAGTAAACGTATTGTAAACAAAAATCATGGGAATAATAAGAATACCGATTACAAGCAGTACTTTTCCAAAAGAAATGTCCTTATCGGTACGAACGACTGCAGTTGCACTGGCACTCCCGCTTTTTTTCATATCCCCCATAGATCTCTTAACACCGGCAAGAAGATTCTTCCGCATTTTGTACAGAGTCCAAAAGGCTCCAACTAACATTGCCCCCACAGCAATCGGCTTAACCTGAGCATTGTAGACAGAGGAGGCGATGCTTTTCCACGAGGCAAATTGGGTGTAGTCAGACAAATTAGTACCCAAAAATAAAGCAATCGGCATTAAGAACAGCCAGCCAAAAACACCCCCCGAAAAGGTAATTGCGGCATATTTAGGACCAATAATGTAACCCACTCCAGTAAGAGCAGCCGAAGCTGCCGGTGTTTCTATCATCATACGTCCAGTAAAACCCTGCGCAATAGCCTCTTTCTTAATACCAAGGAATCTTACCACAGAGTCCCCTAATGAGAATACGTATTTAATGTACGGTTTAATAATCAGAATACCATTTGAATTTTTTAACAATTCAATTAGTCCCCCCAATCCCATAGCCCAAAACACATATTTTGCACCACCACTACCTCCCTTTTGCCCTGCCTTAACGATTTCAGAACAAGCCTGACTCTCAGGAAAGGGTAGTGTTACATCCTCAACAAGGGTTCGACGGACAATGATAATAAAGAATACTCCTAACACACCTCCGATAAGCATCAAGATGGTGCTTTTAACATAGTCAAATTCAGTCCAAACTCCAGAGATCAGGAAAGCGGGGATGGTGAAAATTGCACCTGCTGCCAAAGCTTCACCAACAGCCCCCGTAGTTCGGGCAATGTTTTCTTCCAGAATAGTCCCCTTAAATGGGCGAAGTGCAGCCATGGCAATAACCGCCGCCGGGAAAGTTGCGGCAACAGTCATTCCCGCTACTAACCCAAGATAAGCATTAGCAGCACCCAAAATAATCGCTAAAATCACACCTACTAAAACAGCTCTAAGGGTCAGCTCTGGCATATCGGTATCTGGAGGAACATAAGATTTGAATTGAGATTCGCTCATGTTTTCTCTCCTTCGTTTGTTTGAGGTTAAGCAGAAAATTCAGTCGGCATTTACTCTGCTATTCTCTTTTACAACCTTCCCATAGATTCCATCGGTCCCCACCTGTAAAATTTGAACCAATACAATCTGATTGAACTCGTAATTACCGTCGATGAAAACTCGCAAATAGTTTTTAGATAATCCCTCCGCCATATTTCCAGAATGATTTCTCTCGACGAGTACCTGTTGTAAACTCCCACCGATGAATTTTGAAGCAAAAGCCAATTTTTTCTGTGTGTTTAATCTATGAAGCTCTTGGCTCCTTTTTTTCTTAGTAGATTGATCAATCTGCCCAGTAAAACTCGCCGCAGGGGTGCCTGGACGCGGTGAGAACGAAAACACATGTAAATAACCTATGGGGAGTTCTTCTAAAAGACGATAAGTATTCTCAAAATGACGATCCGTTTCTCCAGGAAATCCTACAATCACATCAGTTCCAATATTAACCTCGGGAATGCGTTGAGTAATTTGGTTGACAACCTGACGGAAACGTGCAACCCGATAACTCCGATTCATTCGTTGTAAAATTTCATCATCGCCACTTTGCAAAGGAATATGAAAATGGGGGCAAATTCTATTTTCTCTTGCTACCAGCTCAATTAACTCCTGGCTAATTTCGTTGGGATCAATTGAACTCAAGCGAATACGTTCCAAACCCGGCACAGCAAGTAGCTTTTTCAATAGTTGTACTAAATTGGTGCGGGGGTGGAGGTCGTGTCCATAGGCTCCGATATGTACTCCGGTTAATACGATCTCCTTAAAGCTTTGTTCAACCAACTTTTGGGCATGCCGTACAAGTTGTTCAGGAAGACCACTGCGACTTCTACCCCGCGACAAAGGTACTGAACAATAGGAACAAGACATGTCACAACCTTCTTGAATCTTCAAGAAGGCACGGGTGTGATTAGTAAAATATCCTACCTCAGGATTACAGAAAGGGGTTGAATCGGGCAACTCCTTTACCAATTGCAGAGGAGTAGAATCTTTAGTGATTTCAGTTAAATAGTTTAAAACGTCAAATTTGTTAACTGTACCTAGAACAAGATTCACTCCAGGTGTCTGGGAAAAGACTTCCGGATGCAATTGACAGTAACAACCAGCTACCACTACTATTGCTCTCGGCATGGTTTGAATTACCCGACGTACTATTTGACGACTTTTTTGCTCAGCTCGTTCGGTCACCGAACAAGTATTGACAAAACAAATATCTGCTCTCTGGCCAAAATCCACAATCTCATAACCATGCTGCCGAAAACTTGCCGCAATAGTAGCACTCTCTGCCTGATTCAATTTACAACCTAAAGTGTAAAATGAAACCCGTTTCATTGCTCAATAAATCTTACCGTCTTAAAATGCTTAACCTTCCTTCTGCGAAGATTCCGACTTTTCTTCCTCTGCTGTCTGACTTTGTGTCTCTTCAGCAGCAGTTTTGGTCTTTCTTTTTCTGGTTCGAGGTTTTTTCTTCTCAACTGATTCAGAGGGTGCTTCTACCTGCTTATCTTCGTACTCTTCTTTTTTCTCCTCTTGCTTCGTTTCAGCTGCAGTTGTTTCAATTTTTACCTCTGCAGAGGGGACTTTTTCACTTTCTACTTCAGCCGTTTCGACATTCTCGGGTTTCGCCTCTTCGGCTTCCATACCGGGTTCGGTTACCTCAAATTCTTTTGGTGTCTCTTCCCCTACTTTTTCGGCCTCAGCTTCTATGTTTAGTTCTTCCACAGGTTTTTCTGATAAAACAATCCGTTTGTTATCTTTGTCGAACTCGATAACCGTCAGTTCCAGTACGTCACCTGGTTTGTAAAATTCCGAGGTTCGGCGATGGCTGGCTTTTCGCATTCGTGACAAATGGGAGATTGGAACAAATCCTTCTACATTAGTGGGAATTTCTACAATTACTCCTTTTTCAATAGCACGAACGACCTTACCTGTTACATGTGTTCCCACTTTGTAAGCATTTTCCAAAACGTCCCATGGATTTTCAAAAACCTGTTTATGGCCTAATGAGATGCGGCGATTTTCGCGATCAATGCCCAGAATAACTACTTCGATTGTCTCATTTTTTTTGAGAATTTCATTAGGATGTCGTACTTTGCGCGTCCATGAGAGATCAGATATGTGTACTAATCCGTCGATCCCTTCTTCAAGTTCTACAAAAGCACCGAAATTAGTTAGATTACGCACTACACCTTTATGATGAGAGCCAACAGGGTATTTTTCTTCAATATTTTCCCAAGGATCAGGCTGAAGTTGTTTCAATCCCAACGAAATTTTGTGTTCTTCTTTATCTACACTAAGAACCACCGCCTCTACTAGATCGCCCAGAGATAGTACCTGGCTCGGATGCTTAACATGCTGTGTCCACGACATTTCAGAGATATGGATTAAACCCTCGATTCCTTTTTCCAGTTCGATAAAAGCACCATAGTCGGTGATGTTTACTACTTTACCTTTGACTTTGGAGCCGACCTGATACTTTTTCTCTACATCTTCCCATGGATGCGGCAGAAGTTGCTTCAGTCCTAAAGAGATGCGTGTTTTATTCTCGTCAAAATCTAGTACCTTAACCTTAATTTTTTGGTCAAGGGATACTACTTCCGAAGGATGAGAGACACGCCCCCAGGAAAGGTCGTTAATATGCAACAAACCGTCAACGCCACCAAGATCTATGAAAACCCCGAAATCGGTAATGTTCTTTACTGTGCCTTCTAAAACCTGGTCACGATGTAGTTCGTTTAAGATTTTTTCCCGTTGGTCTTTCATCGCCTCTTCTAATAATACTCGTCGCGACACTACGATATTCTTTCGGAGTTCATTGACATTAACGATCTTGAAAGTCATAGTTTGCCCTACCAACACATCGAAATCACGAACAGGTTTAATGTCAATTTGAGAACCAGGCAAAAAGGCTTCTACACCCATAAGGTCAACTACCATACCACCTTTGATGCGACGTACAATTCGCCCTTCGATGGTTTCATCTTTGCGGTATTTTTCTACTACCTTTTCCCAAGCACGCATAAAGTCAGCTTTTTTGCGCGACAATACCAGCTGTCCATCCTTATCCTCAACACTATCTAAATAGACTTCAATCTCATCACCCGGTTTAAACTCTTCCAGGTTACTGAATTCCTCTACAGGAACAATCCCTTCGGACTTAAAGCCGATATCAACT
Source organism: Candidatus Zhuqueibacterota bacterium 4484_219 (assembly GCA_002085035.1). GTDB lineage: Bacteria > Zhuqueibacterota > JdFR-76 > JdFR-76 > 4484-219 > 4484-219. The sequence goes on along the minus strand of MZGM01000072.1, from coordinate 613 downwards.
GACACTTCCCTTTCGTCGATAGAAAGAATTTTGCCTTTAACAATCTCACCCTCAACAAACTTACTAAGAGTTTGATCGTAAATACGCTTCATCTCTTCATATTCTTCGGGTGAATATTGCATTTCTTCGTCTAAGCCTTCCGGCAAAGTAGCAGTAACAGAGGTTTCGGAATCATTTTTTTCTGGTAAAGTTGTAGAGTTTAAGATTTGAGCTTCACCTCCTTCCTCTTGATTTCCAGATGTTTCCACCTGGGATTGGTTTGAAGGTATTTCATTCTTTTCTTTTTCCTGCATTCAACTACTCCTCCTTTTCTTTATTTTTTGTAATGTTTGGCGTTTAAGTTCAGCTATGTGACTCATCACATCGTTACTGATTTGTTGATAAATTTCTTTGCGTGGGAGTTTCATTTCTAAATATTTACGAATAGGAATCCGCTGCCCAATATTCACAATCAGACCGGGGTAACGGAACAGACACTCACGCAACCGAAAAGTGCCATGTAAATACATTGGTACAATATCAGCGCGATTGTGATAAGCGACCATACCAATACCCATTTTAGCTTTCAGTAGTTTCCCAGTGCGACTTCGTGTTCCTTCCGGAAACATCAACA
>MZGM01000071.1 GCA_002085035.1 Candidatus Zhuqueibacterota bacterium 4484_219 | reverse complement strand
GGTACCGATCATGCTGGAATTGCTACCCAGAATGTGGTGGAGCGAGAACTGCTGAAAAAAGAGGGATTGACTCGTCACGATCTTGGTCGTGAGAAATTTGTGGAACGCATTTGGCGGTGGCGCGATAAATACGGCAACATTATCATCAATCAGTTGAAAAAATTAGGTTCTTCTTGCGATTGGTCGCGTACGCGATTCACTATGGATGAGGGACTGTCTCGGGCAGTAACTGAAGTATTTGTGCGATTGTATGAAAAAGGCTTGATTTATCGAGGCAAATACATCATTAATTGGTGCCCTCGGTGCCAAACTGCTATTTCTGACGAGGAAGTTGTCCACCGCGATGAGGAAGGAACATTGTGGTTTATTCGCTATCCTCTAAAGGGATCGGGACGATTTATCACTGTGGCCACAACTCGCCCAGAGACGATGTTGGGCGATACTGCTGTAGCAGTTCATCCCAATGACAACCGCTTCCAAAAGGTTGTGGGACAAACAGCCATTCTGCCAATTATTGGCCGAGAGATTCCTATCATTGCCGATGAGTACGTTGACCCACAGTTTGGTACTGGTGCGGTTAAAGTAACCCCTGCTCATGATCCTAATGATTTTGAAATAGCGCAGCGTCATAACCTTCCGGCCGTGGTAGTAATGGATGTCGATGGTAAAATGAGCTCAAATGCAGGAAAGTACGCTGGGATGGATAGGTTCAAATGTCGCAAGGTGTTAGTGGAGGACCTTAAAGCGCAAAAACTACTGGAGAAGATTAAACCCTATCAATTGGCTATCGGTCATTGTCAGCGCTGCGACACAGTGGTTGAGCCTTATTTATCGGAACAATGGTTTGTAAAGATAAAACCATTGGCTAAACCAGCGCTGAAAGTAGTGCAAGAGGGACGGATTAAATTTATCCCGGAAAAGTGGACAAAGGTATATGAAAATTGGATGGTCAATATTCGAGATTGGTGCATCTCTCGGCAATTATGGTGGGGACATCGAATACCAGTGTACTACTGTGATGAATGTGGTAAAATGATGGTTAAAGCCTCCGCACCTCAGAAGTGTGACCATTGTGGTAGTACCAGAATTCATCAGGATGAAGATGTATTGGACACCTGGTTTTCTTCCTGGCTCTGGCCATTTTCGACTATGGGATGGCCAGAACAGACCGAAGATTTAGCTTTCTTCTACCCAACTGATGTGCTGGTCACTGCGCCTGACATTATCTTTTTCTGGGTTGCTCGAATGATTATGGCCGGCTTGGAATTTACAGGGAATATTCCTTTCCGCTATGTTTACATCCATGGAATTATTCGTGATGAAATTGGTCGCAAGATGAGCAAATCCTTAGGCAATGGTATTGATCCACTGGAAATGATTGAAAAATACAGCGCCGATGCTGTACGCTTCTCGTTGATTATGTTGACTTCTGAAGGTCAAGACATCAACCTGGCAGAAAGCAAGTTCGAGATGGGGCGCAATTTCTCTAATAAAATCTGGAATGCCTTTCGTTTTCTGGCATTGAATCTTGACCCGGATTTGATAGAGACAGATTTTGATCCTACTATTGAGATTAAGCAGAATTCTCATATCGAACTGGTTGACCGCTGGATCTGGAGCCGTTTTAATCATACCATTGAGCAGACAACACAAGCGTTGGAGAATTTCAAATTCAACGAGGCATTAGATGGATTCTATTCTTTCTTCTGGCATGACTACTGCGATTGGTACTTAGAACTAATCAAACCTCGTTTGTACCAGACTGACAACATCGAAACTAAGAAATTGGTATTGAACTTAGCTCTGAGGATTTTAAAGGATTCTATGCGATTGCTTCATCCAGTGATGCCATTCATCACTGAGGAAATTTGGCAGCATCTTCGTAAAGAGTCGGACGCGCAAAGCGTGATGATTGCCCCCTGGCCAGTGGCAGATTTACAGGCAATCGATGAAACCGCTGAAACTGAGATGCAGCTCTTACAAGAACTGATCAGCAGTGTGCGTAATATTCGGGGAGAGATGAATGTACCCCCGGCCAGAAAGGCTAACCTTTTCATTCAATGTACCGACAACAAGACGATGCAATTACTGCAGAACTATCAGATTTACATCCAGCATCTGGCTGCTGTAGATCAGATTAAGTTGGCAAAATCCTTAACCAAACCACCATTCTCTGCCTCTGCTGTAGTACGAGGTGTGGAACTATATGTTCCCTTAGAAGGTTTGATTGATATTGACAAGGAGAAAGTACGGCTACAAAAGGAGATTGCCAGGTTGGAGGAGCAGGTTAAAGCTTTAAATATTAAATTAACCAACCCGAATTTTCTTGAAAAAGCTCCTCCCGAAGTAGTAGAAAAAGAGAGGGGGAAAAAGGAAAATTTCGTGACCAATCTTGAGAAGTTAAAAAAGAATTTAGCCAGTTTGGCAGAAAGTAGTTAAGGAGGAGGTTAAAATGACTTTTACTCGACTCCCCAAAACAGACCTTTGGCACAAACTTCCAGGCTTTATGCTGGGTGTTTTGTTTTTGTATTTTAACAATGCGTTGGCTCAACCTCGGCAAGTTACTTTGACGGTGTACAACAAAAATCTGGCTTTGGTTCAGGATGTGCGGAGGTTGAAATTACAGAAGGGGGTTTCAGAATTGCGGTTCACCGAAGTGGCAGCCCGAATTGATCCTACCTCGGTACATTTTAAATCCCTTACTGCACCGGGCAGGGTAGAAATTTTGGAGCAAAACTATGAATTTGATCTTGTTAATTCTCAGAAGATTCTTCAGAAGTACATCAACCAAAAGGTCACTGTGTTGCTGTCGGAGGGACGTAGCATCGAAGGTACACTGCTCAGTGGTAGCGGGGACATCGTGTTGGAAACACCAAAAGGTGAAATCCGGGTTATTAGCACCAGCGAGGTGAAGGGATTCAATTACCCTAAGTTGCCTGAGGGATTAATTACTCAGCCGACTTTAGTGTGGACAGTACGTACCGACAAGTCCGCTACCCACAATGTTGCAGTAGAATATCTGACCGATGGCATCAGCTGGCACGCCGAATATGTGGGCATAGTGGATGAAAAAGAAGAACATCTGGATTTGGCTGCCTGGGTGAGTTTAGAAAACCGATGCGGTGCTACCTACCCCGATGCCAAGCTGAAATTAGTAGCAGGCGAAGTTCATCGTGTGTCTCCACCACACATGCCGGAGTACAGAGCGATGAAGGCAATGGCGGAAGCGGCAGCTCCTATTCGAGAAAAGGAATTTTTCGAGTACCATCTGTACACTGTGACTCGCAAAACTACTATTAAAAACAATCAGGTTAAGCAGATTTCTTTGTTTCCTTCCACGTGCATTCCAGTGCAGAAGCAATATGTGCTCGATGCCCTTCTCTGGGGCAAAGCTGTGCGGGTCTATCTTAAATTCGAAAATCGCAAAGAAGTAGGTCTGGGGCAACCGTTACCAGCCGGTAAACTACGAGCTTACAAAGCCGATACCGATGGCGCCCTGGTGTTCGTGGGTGAGGATAGAATTGACCACACGCCAGTGGGTGAAAAAGTGAAAGTTCATGTAGGCAATGCCTTTGATCTAAAAGCCGAGCGCAAGGTAGTACACTCGCAAAAAATCGGCTCTGCTTCTCTGGAACAATCAATTGAAATTTCTCTCCGTAATCACAAAAAGGAAGCGGTAAAAATTGCAGTAGTGGAGCACCTGTCCTATCGAGCGCCAGCAAGTAATTGGAAAATAACCAGTAATTCTCATCCGTTCAAGCAAAAAGATGACCGAACAATTGAATTTACAGTTATGCTCAAACCAGATGAAGAAGTTGCGTTGACTTACACCGTGCAGTACACATGGTGATGATGGGGGAGAGGAGGGTGATTTTTAATTAGCTGTAACTGTTTAGCGATTTGAAGTGGGAGGGCTCTCCAGAGGCCGATCGCATTGCCGTCTGGAGACACCTCCTACGTCTCCGAACTGGAAAATCAGGCGGATAGAATATGGCTAAACAGATACAATTAGCTACATCGTGTTTTTGTGAGATTCCGCGGTGAACTGGTATCGTCAATCTATTCGCTACCTACAAGGGATAGGAGAAAAACGAGCAGTAGCACTGGAAAAAGCAGGAATTTCTTTTGTCGAGGATCTATTAACCTATTTTCCTCGTAAGTACCTGGATCGGTCGCAGATTTCTAAAATTCGTCAGCTTCGGATTGGACAGAATGCCACTGTGGTAGGTCAGGTAGTAGACTTTCGGTTGTTTCCTGGACGCCGTCCCCGTTTTGTTCTGCGCCTTGCTGATGAAACAGGCGAACTTAACTGCGTCTGGTTTCATGGTGCAAATTACATGAAAAATGTTTTCCAAATAGGCGAGGTACTGGCTGTCCATGGTAAGGTGCGTTTCTTCAGAGGGTATCAAATTTCGCATCCTGAATATGATCGTTTGGGAACAGGCAAGGAAAGCGAATCTTTACATACTGGCAAAATCATCCCACTTTATCCTTCTTCAAAACAATTAAGTGAGGTGAATCTGGACAGTCGTGGATTTCGTCGCTTACTTTGGTCGTTGTTAGGGGATTACTCTCGACAAATTGAGGAGAATTTACCCCCAAAGGTAATTGCCCAATACAAGCTGCTCAGTCGGCGGGCAGCACTTAATGCAGTACACTTTCCAGATTCGATGGAGCAGCTACAGGATGCACAACGACGGCTGAAGTTTGAGGAGTTGTTCTTTCTGGAGCTTATGATGGCTTATCGGCGTTTGCGCTGGCGTCGACCAGAAAAAGGAATAGCTTTTGAACGGGTAGGAGAACGAACACGCCATTTAGTTGAACGATTGCCATTTCAGCTCACAGAGGGACAGAAACAAGTACTCCGAGAAATTGTGGCAGATATGAAGAAACCAATACCAATGAATCGGTTGCTGCAGGGGGATGTAGGTTCTGGCAAAACAGTGGTTGCCTTGGTAAGTATGCTTATTGCTGTCGAAAATGGCTATCAGGCTGCGTTAATGGCTCCCACGGAAATTTTGGCCGAGCAACACTATTTGACGTTCCATCATTTTCTGGAAGGATTAGGGGTACGGGTGGCTTTGCTTATAGGAAATCAAAGCAAAAAACAACGCCAGGAGATTTTAGAAGGTATTGCCCACGGGAAAATCGAAGTGGTAGTAGGTACCCATGCTCTTATTCAAGAAGGCGTAAATTTCCCTAAATTAGGACTGGTAGTTATTGACGAGCAACATCGCTTTGGGGTAATGCAACGAGCTGAATTGTGTCAGAAAGGTTACCATCCTAATGTACTGGTAATGACTGCCACGCCAATTCCGCGAACTCTCTCGTTGACTATCTACGGTGATCTCGATATCTCGATATTAGATGAGAAACCTGCCGAGCGAGCAACAATTCGCACTACCTGGCGTTTCGAAGATAAACGGGACGACATTTATCTTTTTGTACGTCAACAGGTATTACAAGGTCAACAGGCATATGTTGTTTTTCCCTTAGTGGAAAAATCAGAGAAAATGGACTTATTAGCTGCTACCGAATCTTTTGAAAAATTACGCACATCCATTTTCAAAGATATTCCTATGGCCCTGCTTCATGGACGATTGCGTAGCGACGAGAAAGAAAAGATTATGAACGAATTCAAGGCAGGGAATATCAAAATTCTGGTTAGTACTACCGTTATTGAAGTAGGTATTGATGTGCCCAACGCTACCATTATGGTGATTGAGCATGCAGAGCGTTTTGGCCTTACCCAGTTACACCAGTTGCGGGGACGGGTGGGGCGTGGTCTGCAGAAATCGTATTGTATTTTAATTGCCAAAAAACCATTGGCTACCGAAGCCTGGAAACGGTTGGAGACAATGGTAAGGACAAATGACGGATTTAAGATTGCAGAGGTAGACTTGCAATTACGCGGACCAGGAGAATTCTTTGGAGTTCGCCAACATGGTCTGCCTAATTTAAAGATAGCTGATATTATCTCGGATAGCAAGATCTTGCTTGAAGCTCGTCGGGCTGCTTTCGAGTTAGTAGAAAGTGACCCAGCGCTTAAATCGGATGAACATCAAGCTGTTCGTAATTATTTTCTCGAACACTATCAGGAAAAAATGGAACTTGGTAAAGTAGCATAATAAAAAATTTGCTCTAACATTAAGGTAGGGAAAATAGCTTATTAATTGACTGAACGAGGAGGGAACTATGGCGGAAAATTTCGATCAAGAAAAGAAAAATGAGGTATTATTCCTTCAGTTAATAATGACATTTGAAACTGCAGCCTGGCAACAGATGGGGAAGTTAAAAAACCCCTTAACTAATAAAATTGAGAAGGATTTAGAGCAGGCTCGTTTATCCATCGACATGTTAGATATGATTAAAGCAAAAACCGAAGGTAGTCGGACTCCTAATGAAACCAAAGTTCTTGAAAGGATTCTTAGCCAGCTTAAAATAAACTTTGTGGAGGAGTTGGAAAAAGAACGCAAACAGAAAGCAGAATCTGAGAAAAAAACAGAGGAGAAGGGGGAAAAGAAGGAACAGAAATCACCTAATGAAAAGTCAAAGGCCCAAAAATCGAAAGATAAAAAAGAAAACAATTAGTTTTTCAGTTATGATCCAGAAAACAGAAACGGAAATCTCAGCAAAAGAATCAACTCGACAACATTGGGAAGTTTTTTGGCAACAGAAGGCTCAAATCGAGGAAGTATATTCCAATGTCGATCGGATATATTGTAATC
>MZGM01000070.1 GCA_002085035.1 Candidatus Zhuqueibacterota bacterium 4484_219 | reverse complement strand
CAGCTCTCTACCCCACAGCCTCCCGAATGGGAAACCTCTGCACCCTGGTGATCGATTTTAAGAGAATAAGCGTGGGCTGCTACCCCTTGCATCTCAAAAGCCCTTTTCATTGCTTTGCCAATTTCATCTTCACGATTTTGGCAAAATGCAGCAATGGTTGGTCCCGAGCCACTGAATACTACGCCGCACGCCCCTGCGTCTAAACCAGCTGAAAAGACTTTCTCTACCTGAGGTACCAATTTTTTCCGATATGGCTGATGTAATCTATCTTGCATTGCTTCTCCCAGCAGATTAAAATTGCCCGTACGCAAAGCCTCAATCAAAATAGCGGTCTTTTGGACGTTAAACACAGCATCTTCTAAAGGTACTTCTTTTGGCAACACTGTTCGAGCTTTTGATGTCGATAGACAAATTTCAGGGATCACTAAAACTAAACGGATTTTTTCTGATAAAGTAACTTTTCTACAGCCTACTTTACCGTTTTGTCCCAGGTAGCTTATTGTTAACCCTCCAAATAAAGCAGGAGTTACATTATCCGCATGCCCTTCTAACTCAACTGCCATACTTAGCAATTCATCTCGTGAATAGGGGAGACCACACAGTTCATTTGCTGCTACCAAACCCGATACTATTGCAGCTGCACTGCTTCCCAAGCCCTTTTGCAAAGGGATTTGATTATGAACTTGTAATTTTAATCCAGGGGGCTCAAAACCAGCTTTATCAAAGAGCGATTTCATTGTCCGATAAATCAAATTATCAGAATTTTCAGGAAGTTTTTCTGCCCCCTCTCCCGTCAGTTCAATAGAAAGCCCAGTCGGGATTATTTCGACTTCCAAATAGAGGTACAATTGAAGTGCCAGGCCCAGGGTGTCGAATCCGGGTCCCAAGTTAGCAGTACTGGCTGGAACACGAACACGGAATTTTTTTGTCATTGCGGTTTTTCTTGAAACTGATAGTTTTCCGTTAACTCAATAGCCTCCACTACTGCCTCCAGCGTGGGTTGAACTGCCTGTTGCGGGGGTAGGAGAGAGGCTGCTCGTTCCGGATCCTTTAAACCATGCCCAGTAAGAACACAAACTACTTGGTGATTGTCTTTAAAAAAGCCTTTCTCGGCTAATTTTTTCACTCCTGCTACTGAAGCAGCAGAAGCAGGTTCAGAAAAAACTCCCTCGCAATGAGCTAATAACTGATAGGCTTCCAGAATTTGCTCATCGCTTACACTATCAATAAGCCCTTGTGATTCATCTCTAGCAGCAACGGCTTTCTGCCAACTGGCCGGGTTGCCGATACGAATGGCAGTAGCAATAGTTTCAGGATGCTCAAATACTCGCCCATGAACAATGGGAGCGGCTCCCTCAGCTTGGAAGCCCAGCATTCTGGGCAGGCGAGAAATCCTTCCAACCGCATGATATTCCCTAAATCCTTTCCAGTAAGCAGTAATATTGCCAGCATTCCCTACCGGCAGTGCCAGGAAATCTGGTGCATTTTTCAATTCATCACAAATCTCGAATGAAGCAGTCTTCTGGCCTTCAATTCGATGAGGATTGAGAGAATTAACCAAGCGAAGATGGTATTTTTCAACAATCTCTCTGACCAAAGTCAGTGCTTTGTCAAAGTTGTCTTTGATAGGAACAATTTTAGCTCCGGCAATTATTACTTGTGCCAATTTGCCAGAAGCAATGGCGCCTTCAGGGATTAACACAATACATTTCAAACCGGCACGCGAAGCATAGGCAGCAGCAGAAGCTGAAGTATTCCCTGTAGAAGCACAAATAACCGCCTGAACTTTATCTTCCACAGCTTTTGAAACTGCCACCGTCATCCCTCTGTCTTTAAAAGAACCCGTGGGATTGGCACCATCGTACTTCAAGTACAGTTCTCCTGGAAAATTAATTGCTTGTGCCAATCGGGGAGCTTCTAACAAAGGTGTGTTACCCTCCTGCAAACTGACTATAGGGGTATTTTTGCTTACCGGCAAAAAGTCTCTGTATTTTTCTATTAAGCTAACCACGTTAACCTCTTATTTCTTTTCCTGATTGATCAAATTTTCTAAAAAAGCAGCTACGTGCTCCAGTATGACAAGCCACTCCTATCTGATGAACCTTAATTAGAATGGTGTCGTTATCGCAATCGAGATAGATTTCTTTCACCTGCTGAATATTGCCAGAAGTCTCACCTTTGTGCCACAATTGCTGACGACTACGACTCCAGAAATAAGTTTGTTTATTTTGTAAGGTTAGCTCCAGACTTTCCTTGTTCATGTAGGCCAGCATCAGGATTTCATTGGTTTGGTAATCCTGAATAATTGCTGGAACAAGACCAGATTCATTAAATTTAACTTCTTCAACAAGTCCCATAGAATTTGATCCTTAGTTAAAGATAGCGATTTTCTATTTTGAGGTATTCCCGGATTTCTTGCATTAGCTCGGCAAATTGCTCGGGTAACAAGGACTGTTTCCCGTCTGAGTACGCCTCTTCTGGATTGGGGTGTACTTCAATGAGCAAACCATCGGCACCGGCTGCCACCGATGCTTTGGCCATGGGTTTTATTAAACTTCGCATTCCGGTGGCGTGACTGGGATCAACAATCACTGGTAAGTGACTGAGCTCTTTGAGTAAGGGAACAGCCGAGATGTCCAAAGTGTTGCGTGTGTACTCCTCAAAAGTCCGAATTCCTCTTTCGCACAAGATGACCTTATCATTTCCCTGAGAAACTATGTATTCAGCCGACATTAGTAGCTCTTTAATCTTGGCCATCATTGCGCGTTTGAGAAGCACAGGTTTTTGCACCTGACCCACTTGTTTTAGAAGAGCATAGTTGGTCATATTTCGTGCTCCTATCTGCAAAATGTCGGCATATTTTGCTACCAGCTCTACGTCATGGGGAGTTATGACTTCGGTCACAACGTACAATCCTGTTTGCTCCCGTGCCTCTGCCAATAGCCGTAAACCCTCTTCCTCCAGTCCTTGAAAGCTGTACGGAGAAGTGCGCGGTTTAAAGGCGCCACCTCGCAACACTGTAGCCCCGGCGTTTTTTACTGCTCTGGCTGTTTGCAAAATTTGTTCACGACTTTCTACCGAACAAGGTCCGGCCATTACAACGAACTGACGACTACCAATACGCAGATCGCCAACTGAAATTATTGTTGGGTCTTTTTTCAGCTCCTTACTGACCAACTTGAAAGGCTGCAAAATAGGAACAACTTTTTCCACTCCTGGTAGTGAAGCCAGAACTTGTAGCCGCATCTTACCACGCTCATCCCCAATTGCCCCGATAACGGTCCGTTCTACCCCATAGATAGGATGAGGTTTGTAGCCTAACTCCTTGATTCTTTCAAACACATGTTCAATTTGGGCTTCAGATGCGCCCTTTTGCATCACTATGATCATTAATTACAGCCTCACTGTTATTCCTTGTTTTTGCAAATATTCTTTCGCTTGCTGAATTGTGTATTCACGGAAATGAAAAATGGATGCTGCTAATACGGCATTTGCTTTTCCTTTTATTAACACTTCACTCAGGTGTTCAAGATTACCCGCTCCACCTGAGGCAATAACCGGGATATTCACTGTTTCTGAAACGGTACGGGTAAGTTCGATATCGTAGCCGTTTTTAGTGCCATCACAGTCCATGCTGGTTAAAAGAATTTCGCCGGCGCCAAGTTCTGCTACTTGTCGAGCCCATTGAATCACATCTTTGCTTGTCGCCGTTCGTCCACCATGAATGTACACTTCCCAAGAAATCTTGCCATTACTGCTGCCTGTTGGTAGGTTGACCCGTTTGGCATCGATAGCTACTACGATGCACTGACTACCAAAGCGTTTGGCACTGTCCTGAATTAATTGCGGCTGTAATACTGCTGCGGTATTGAGCGAAACTTTGTCAGCTCCTGCCTTTAGCAATTGGCGTATGTTTTCCAGACTGCGGATGCCACCGCCCACTGTAAAGGGGATAAAAATCTGCTCGGCTACCTTTTCTACCATCTGAATTACAATATTTCGATTTTGGGAAGATGCAGTGATGTCTAAAAATACCAGTTCATCAGCACCCTCCTCGTCGTAAATTTGGGCTTGTTCTACCGGGTCACCAGCATCTTTTAAATTGACAAAATTGATTCCTTTAACCACCCGTCCACGATCGATGTCCAAACAAGGAATGATTCGTTTTGCTAACATTGCTCTTAAATTAATATCTGTTTTTGTTCCTCTCGGGACAGACACAAGTCTCATTAGAGACGATATGTTTGAAGAAAGTTTCTCCCAAAGTATTGGGGGGTGTATCAAAAGGCTTTTTTACCGCAAAGTTCGCAAAGGGCTAATTATCTATTTATAAAAACGTTGCCTACTTTATGTCCCGTTGTGTTCTTTGCTGTTATCTTAAATCATTAACTTTTGATACAGCCCCGATAACTCGTCAAGCTTACGCATTTAATAGCTTGCGCAAGGTCAATTTGACCTTCATAAAGAGCTCTGCCTACAATAGCTCCTTCGATGCCAAACTTTTCCAGTTGTTTAAGTTTTTCCAAATCAGCCAAGCTGGAGATGCCGCCTGCTGCAATGATTTTCAAATTGCTCTGAATGGCTATTTCTTTGGTCATGTCAAAATTGGGACCCACCAGCATGCCGTCGCGGGAAATATCTGTGTAGATGACCCTTCTGATCCCCTGTTCGCTCAGCTTTCGAGCAAAGGTTATTGGCGACTCATCAGAAAGTTGCACCCAGCCTTCGGTAGCAATTTTACCATTGCGAGCATCGATGGCAATAATGATTTTGTCTCCAAAGTTTTGGACAATCTGATGAATCCATTCAGGAGATGATACTACCGCGGTGCCCAGGATGAGCCTGTCGATTCCCAGATCAAGCATTTTTTGGATGTCTGAATATGATCGTATGCCTCCACCAAATTGGATGGGAATCTCCACAGCCTGGCGAATTTTTTGTAAAGCAGCAAGGTTGATCGGTTTGCCGCTAAAGGCACCATCCAGATCGATGACATGCAAAATCTGTGCACCTGCTGCCTGCCATTTCTGGGCAATTTTCCAGGGTTCACTGGAATAGATGGTCACATCTTCTTTTTTCCCGCTTCGCAGACGTACGCACTGCCCATCTTTGAGATCAATAGCCGGAATTACTAACATCGTGTCCCCCTAAACCTGACTGAAATTTTTGAGAATCTCTAACCCCCATTTCTGACTCTTCTCCGGATGAAATTGCATTCCCCAAATATTATCCTTTCCCACTACTGAGACAAAATTCAGCCCATATTCGGTAGTCCCGATTACAAAATCATTTGGTTCTAATTCAACGTAGTAAGAATGTGCAAAATAGAAAAATGAGTTATCTGGAATATTTTCTAAAAGTCTATTGTTTCGAACTATTTGCACCTGATTCCAACCCATATGGGGAACTTTCAGTCCCTGGGGAAATAATCGTACCGAGCCAGGGAAGATTCCTAATCCACTGTGGTTGCCATTTTCTTCGCTATGGGCGAACAGCAATTGAAATCCCAGACAAATTCCCAACAGGGGTACTTTTTTTTGTACTGCCTGTAAGATTGCCGGGGTCAGTCCCAAACGATCTAGATTGTGCTTAGCCTCACCAAAAGCGCCAACGCCAGGCAGTACTAATTTCTCTGCAGCGATGACTTTCTCTGGATTATTGGTAATCTGGGTTGTACAGCTAACCCTTTGCAGGGCTTTTTCCACACTCCGTAAATTTCCCATCCCATAATCGATGATGGTAATCATACAACAATCTTCCCAAATGTATTCTACGAAACCTTATTTCGCAACATTTCGCCTAATTGTTGAGACTTTTTAGTGGCAGTAGCCACCGCACTGATTAGCATTGGGCGGAGGCCATGAGATTCCAGATCATGAATGGCGGTAATAGTAGTCCCCCCTGGGGTAGTAACCTGATCCCGCAACACTGCGGGATGCATGCCGGTTTCTCGAACTAACTTAGCCGAACCCAATACAGTTTGAGTAGCTAATTGAGTGGCTACCTCACGAGATAACCCCATTAGTACTCCGCCATCAGTTAGTGCTTCTATTACCATGTAAATGTATGCCGGGCCGCTTCCGCTCAGGCCGGTGACCGCATCCATCAGTTTTTCCTGAACTACTACTACCTCACCAACTGCATCGAAGATCAATTTTGCCATTTCCATGTGGGTAGAGTTGGCGTATTTCCCTGAACAGATTGCGATTGCAGCTTCATCCACCAGAGCTGCAATGTTAGGCATCCCTCGAATAATGGGATTATTCTTGCCAATTTTCTCGGTTATCATTTCAGTTTTGATCCCTGCCACAATAGTGATGATCAATTGTGTCGGGTCTAACGCCACCTTGATTTCCTCTAGTACTTCTCTGATTGTTTGCGGCTTTATGCAAAGGATAATCACATCCGCAAATTTGACCGCTTCGACATTATTAGTAGTAGTTTTTACCTTCCACTGCTGTTCGACCTTTTCTAAATGTCCAGGATGGACGTCGGTAGCAATAATATTTTCTGGAGGTGTGAGTTTCGCTTTGAGAATCCCACCCAGCAAAGCTTTACCCATATTACCACTGCCAATAATTGCAATTCGTTTTTTGAAAAGCATGGTTCTCACCTTTCATTTCATAATTGGTCATTGTTTACATAGTTGTGTCTAACCGCAGAGGACGCTGGGAACGCAAACATAAAAAAATAACAACCTCGGCGAATTTTGTGCTCTCTGCGGTTAAAGTAGATTGCCAAAATTACAGATTGCCTTTAGTAGAA
>MZGM01000069.1 GCA_002085035.1 Candidatus Zhuqueibacterota bacterium 4484_219 | reverse complement strand
AGTTAAGTATTTCCCAAAAAAATAAGGTGATTCAAATCGGAGTAGATCTCCAAAAAATGATTTATAGGGGTTGTTAACGTGGAAAAGCTTTCTTTTGTGATTCCAGCTTATAATGAGGGAAAAACTATTGCCTCTGTTGTTACGCAGCTGACGAACAAATTTCCGGAGGCAGAAATCCTGGTAGTTAATGACGGCTCGGATGATAATACGAAGGAAGAATCAATAAAGGCAGGTGCTCTGGTTTATTCTCACCCCCACTGTATGGGGAATGGTGCTTCCGTTAAGGATGGTATTCGCTACTGTTCAGGGGAAATCATCGTTTTGATGGATGCTGACGGGCAGCATAAACCGGAAGACGCGGAAATGTTGCTTCAGTGTATTAAAACATACAATATGGTTGTCGGGGCGCGGACAAGCAGTTCAAAAACCGTGTGGTATCGTGATATTGCCAATACTGTCTATAATCGTCTGGCTTCCTATATGACTGATTTCAAAATTGAAGATTTGACTTCAGGTTTCCGGGTTTTTAGAAAAAGCGAAGTGTCTCAATTCTTGTATCTGTTTCCAAATGGATTTTCTTATCCTACGACCGTGACCATGGCCTATCTGCGCAGTGGTCGATCAGTACACTATGTTCCCATTGAAACTGAATTTAGAGTTGGAAAAAGTAAAATAAAATTGGTCAAAGACGGGTCTAAGTTTTTTTTAGTCATTATGAGAATAGCAACGCTCTATTCACCACTGAAAATTTTCATACCTACAAGTCTTATGTTTTTCGCTCTGGGAATGTTTTGGTATCTTTTTTCCTACTTTATTTGTAATGCCGGATTTCCCAAAATGTCTCTTCTGCTTTTTATGACTTCGGTTATTGTTTTTATGCAGGGTTTATTGTCCGAGCAGATCTGCCAGATGAGATATGATAAAACTGGGTGATGCCTAAAGAGATAAATGATAATTCAGAGGTGTTTCTGGCCCAATTCAAAGCCAGAAAGTATTACGAAAGATTTATGTTCTTATGTTGTGCTTGTCAGAAATGCTGAGATGCTTTGATTGATATTCATTTTCTTGGGGAGGGGAATTTTGATAACACAATTTTTTATCTTTTCTGTCAATCAGTGTAATTATCAACCGTTGTGGTGAAAATTTTATTTCAATCATACCTTGCCAATTTTTTTCCCTGGCGCCCCGGCACTTTAGCTAAAAATACTTTTTTGGTTACTGGGGGCATGACTCTTCGAGCGGGCTTACAATTTCTTTTATTTATTTGTTTGGCCCGTTTTTTGGGAATCCAGGAATATGGTAAATTCATCGCTGTGCTTGCGGTAATAACTTTTATGGTGCCACTGGTTGGTTTTGGTATGCCTACTTTGTTGCTTCGGGAAGTATCTATGGATAGGTCTCGGTTTGCACATCAATTTGGCAAATCGCTGATTGTAACCAGTTTTTGCGCTGTGCTATTTCTATTGATTGGGTTTTTGGTTGGTGATTGGTTATTGCCCAAAGAGATAAGCCGTAAAATTGTTTTTAATGTTGCTTTAGCAGAGCTTTTTTTTTGGCCGATTATACTCCTGTCGGGAAAACCTTTTCAAGCTATTGAGAGTTTTACATATCCGATAGTATTTTCTTCTGGATTGATTTTATTAAGATTGATTGGTTTTGGTTTGATGTTGGTGGCCGTTGCTCATGTTAGTGCTGAAAGTTGGTCATATTTCTATTTGCTGGCAACTGCTTTGGCGATGATTTGTGATATGGGAATGCTTTTTAGAAAATTTGGATTGCCGAGTTTGAATTTTAAAGGAACGTTTTCAGTTATGCGGGAAGGTTTTTATTTCGCGCTTTCAGACGCGTCCTCCCGAGTCAACAGTGAAATAGACAAGGTTTTTTTGGCCCGATTCACCAATCTGAGGATTACCGGTGCATATTCAGCAGCTTATCGTTTTACCGATATTATCATGTTGCCGATCAATGCCTTGATTGGAGCGTCTGGTGCCCGTTTTTTTCGTGAAGGTGCGAAAGGGATGGTGAACTCTAGCTATTACGCGAAAAAATTATTGCCAATTCCAATAATTTATTCCGGTTTAGGTGGGTTGTTGTTGTTTTTTGGTGCCGATTTTATTCCTTTGCTTTTGGGTCAAGGATTTATCAGTTCCATCCCCATGCTTAAATGGTTGGCGATATTGCCTTTAATATTGATGATTCGCTCTTTTTTTAGCATGGTAGTGATTGTTGGTGGGAGGACCCGCTACAATGGAATAGTCTTTCTTGCTGGTGCTATGAGCAACGTTGGTTTGAATTTTTATCTAATTCCACACTTTGGTTGGTCTGGGGCGGTACTGTCAACAATTGTTGTTGAAGTTATGATGATATTTTTTCTTTGGTTGATTATTGATTTTGGGAGTGGTGCAAGTTTTAAATATGAGAGGTTATTGGTTGATGGCGATTAATATTATTACTTTTGGCACTTTTGATGTTTTTCATTTGGGTCATTTACGTATTTTACAAAGAGCAAAAAAACTGGGGGATTATCTTTTTGTTGGTATTTCAACAGATGCGTTAAATTTTTCTAAAAAAGGTTGTAAGCCTGTCTATAGTCAAGAAGAACGGATGGAAATAGTTGCCAGTATCCGTTATGTCGATGGAGTTTTTCTTGAAGAATCGCTTGAGCAAAAAGCGAGCTATTTAAAACAGTATAAAGCAGATATTTTAGTTATGGGAGATGATTGGCGAGGGAAATTTGATCATTTTCAGAAAATTTGTAAAGTAATTTATTTACCCAGAACGCCTTCTATTTCAACTACTGAGGTGATAGAAAAAATCCGACGTTAACAGGAGTTGCATTTGTTATGTCAGTTCAGTTGAGAGAACTATACCAATTTTTCACCCTTTTTTTATCTGCAATCTTTGCCACACTCTTTTTTCGTCCTCTTTCTTACTTTGTGCCAAAAAAGAAAGGGCGAGTTGTAGTTATTGGTCGTGAGGGTGGGACCTTTAGTGACAACGCTAAGCATTTTTTTCTCTTCCTTTATGAAAACAGCACTTCTGTTTTTTCAGCCGTGTTTCTTACCTCAAATAGAAAAACGTTTTCACAATTACGCCACTATTCGCTTCCATGTCTAATGTATCCTGGGCTAAGTGCTCTTTATTGGTTGCTTACAGCTGAATTTGTCATTATGGATAGTGCTGATTGGATCAGTGGTGGTAAATTCCAATTAACTGTAAGAAGTAAGACTGTCCAGCTTTGGCATGGTGCCCCACTCAAAGAGATTGGACTGCCTTTGTATCGACGTCGTCTCCGAGGGCGTTCTTTGATTTTCCGTTTAGTTCTGCAATTCCAAAAAAAAATTACTGGTCGTTATCCTGATAATTACATTTTTCTATCTACCTCGGAATTTTTTACCCAAAAAGTGTTTTTAAATGCGTTCAAAGCAAGAAATTTTGTGGAATATGGTTATCCTAGAAATGATGCAATTCTAAAGGCCCAGAGAGATCGTCATCGTAATTCTCTACTTTGGATTAATTGTGATCCAAAGGCATTGCAATTGATTGATAAGGCTCGTGACGATCATTTGAGAATAATCCTGTACGCCCCCACTTTCCGCTCAAATCTTAGTTCCCCATTTTCTGATAATATTTTGTCACTACATGGTCTAAACAATTTTGTTTCTGCGCATAAAATATTGTTGGTTATGAAGCTCCATCCTTTTATGGCGGGTCAAGTTCACGCAGAAAATTTAACACATATTGTCCATTATGTTCCTGAATGTGATATTTACCCTGCCCTTTCTCTGGTTGACTGTCTCATTACCGATTATTCTTCAATCTACTTTGACTATCTGTTATTGGATCGGCCAATTATATTTTTCCCATATGACTTTGATAAATATGTAGAGGATGATCGAAAATTATTTTTTGACTACATTGAGATGGCACCCGGGAAGATATGTGAAAACCAAGTGGAATTACAGGAGGCCATGTTAATGTCTGATACTGTGTATTGGGCGACTCGCCGTGGAGAGGTTCGCGACAAAGTCTTTGATCATTTTGACGATAACGCGGGGCAGAGATTGTATGATTTCTTAAGAGAGAGCAGTTTGTCGTAGCACATTAATAATAAACATAATGGTGCAACATAACTATGAGAATTTTCAGTCCAATGGCCACAGGTAACGGCGCCTATATTGTCCATCAAATACTGGCACTTAAAATACCTGGATATAGGCTTTACGGTTATAGTCCTTATTGGACATTATTGCCGCCCCTTTTGCCTTTCGTATTCGGTGATAATAAAGCTGATATTATTCATACAACCCCGGATTATGGCTGTTTTGCCAAGCTAAAAAATACTCCCTTGGTCATTACTTGTCACAATCTGGTTCTTGATCAATTCATGATGGTGTACAGTTCTTTTGCCCAGAGGATTCATTACAAAACAGATCTTCGTTATTTTACCAAAAAATCATTGGCACTCGCTTCAGTTGTGACCAGTGTGAGTCGATTTACTGCCGATCTCGTGCGGAAGGAACTTGGGTATGGCGGTGAAATCAAGGTAATTTATAACGGGGTGGATGAAAATTTGTTCTGTCCAGCAAAAAAACCATCGGCAAAAAAGATTAGAGTATTGTTTAGCGGTAACCTTACCCGTCGTAAAGGGGCAGATATTCTACCTTTGATTGCCAAACAACTTGCCCCGGAAATTGAGATTGTTTACACAAAAGGCTTGCGCACGAAAAATTCTCTTCCTGATTTGCCCAATCTGAAAAATATTGGTACTGTTCCATTTGTCCAAATGCCCCAAGTTTATCGAGGTGCGGATATTTTGCTCTTTCCGACTGTTAGAGAAGGATTGCCTTTAGCTGTTATCGAGGCCATGGCGTGTGGTTTGCCTGTGGTAGCAACTGATTGTTCGTCGTTACCTGAGTTGATTATTGATGGTAAAGGTGGTTACTTATGCGATATGGGAAATGTTAATGAATTTGCAGTCAGAATTAATGAATTGGTGGCATCTCCTAATTTACGTCATGAGATGGGGCAGTTCAACCGGGGGCGAGTAGAAAAAGAGTTTACTCTCAAAAGGATGGTTGATAACTATCGAAATATGTTTGAACAAGTTTTAAGCTGATAATCAGAGTTCTTTTTCAGTATGGGTACCTGTGGTAACTTCATTTAATAAGTCCGAGTATTTATGGCTGATGACCCGCCAGTCGAAGTTTTCCTGGCAATATCTCGTGGCATTTTTGCGGATTGTTTGCATTTCTTCCCGGTGGCGTAGGGCGTAAATTACTTTTTCGGCAATTGCCGGGCTATCTTTCTCCGGGATTAAAAATCCCGTCTCTCCATTTTTAATAATATCTCCGATACCACCAACATCGGTACCGATTACCAGGCAGCCGGAGAGTGAGGCTTCCACGAAGGTGAGGCCGAAACCTTCGGTGTCGCCGCCGGTAGCATGAATTGATGGGCCGATAAATATATCGGCCGCAACATAATAATCTGGTAGCTCAGAGTTGGGGATGGCTCCGCAAAATTCAACATTATCTTCAATTTGCAATTCTTCTGCCTGTTTTTTCAGGTTTTTACCGAGTTCTCCACCTCCCACTAAACACAGCTTGGCAAGTGGAAATTCTTTGAGAATATGCGGCATTGCCTGAAGCAGGTAGCTGACCCCTTTTTTTTCCGAAAACCGACCAACAAAAAGAAGCTTGGGGCGGTTTTCCCGGCCACGGTTCGTGTCCTTTGGTTGTCTGGCGGGGGAAAATCGTTTACTGTCGACTCCCATGGGAATTATGCTCAGTTTATCATGTAATTGGTCAGTTGTCAGGGTTTGATACAGAGCGCGGCTGACAACGGTAATGCGGGCGGCTTTGGCGAGGCTGAAAGTCTTAAATCGTTTCGGTAGCCAACCGTTGAGCCCGAAGACGTCAGCACCGTGGGCCGTAACTATAAATGGGATGCCGGTGAAAAGTTTGCTTAGACCAGCCATGAAACCCTGGGGGATGAGCCAATGGGCGTGAATGATGTCAGGTTGTGAGCGGAAACAAAGACGTACCAGGGATATTAATTGGGCCAGTAAGAAAAAGGGGATGACCAGTAGGTAAAGCTTATGCTTTCTTAATGTCGGCAGGATGCCGGACGAGCCCGCCAGCTTCTCAAATTTCTCAGAGAAATAGCGGTAGCGGTAAACTTCCATGCCTTCCAGGTTTTCATGTCGGCGGGCGCCGGGGTAATGCGGAGCCAAAACAGTTACGGAAAAATTTTCTGTCAGCCGGCGGGATAGCTCGTAGACAAAAGGTGGGTCGGTATCATTCTGCCAACGGGGGAATGTTGAAGTTAGAACTAGAAGTTTCGGTTTGTTTGCCATAGATTTATAATTAAAAGCTGTTGAAAAGTATCCAGTTTTAGCCGGATATAATTATTTTCTAGCCATAAAATGGCCTGTTTTTCATGTACTTTTTGGTTCTTCCAGCCGTGGCTTAATCCGCTACTGTGTTTTTGCTGACTTTTATCCCATATGGCGAAAAACCGAGCGAAAAAACGGAAAAAACAGGGTCAGAGTAAAATTAAATTCTGAAGTCAACTCAGGAGGATCATAGATTTTTTTCACAGATCGTTTTGCTATTGTTTATAGTATGGTTTTTTGAGCTCTTGTAAGATTGTCAGTCCCTCGCAAACTGGAATTGGAGTCAATTTTTTAGTGATCCTTCTTCATTCCAAGAAGGGTTGGCAGTGTGCTCAGGGCTTTTCCAGTTGGGATAAGGTTGATATTATC
>MZGM01000068.1 GCA_002085035.1 Candidatus Zhuqueibacterota bacterium 4484_219 | reverse complement strand
AGATGGAACCTTCTTTTTACAACCACTTTGGCGGTCCAGGCGATAGCATTGGGTTACACCTATTCCCGAAGCGGATTTGTGCTGTTAGCAGGATTTGCTATCGCTTTGATTGTTCTCGGTCTTCTTCATTCCCAGTTAAGATTAGCCAGGGTTTTCTTGGTAGTTCGTGCCAGTTTTCTTCTACTGGTGCTGCTGGGGTTCGTACTAACGAATCCTACTATGCAACACCGCATGTATTCCCTTGTTCCCAAAAAGTTGA
The DNA here is from genome assembly GCA_002085035.1 of Candidatus Zhuqueibacterota bacterium 4484_219. Taxonomy (GTDB): domain Bacteria; phylum Zhuqueibacterota; class JdFR-76; order JdFR-76; family 4484-219; genus 4484-219. Next base: position 8,650 of record MZGM01000068.1, on the reverse strand, counting down.
CTGATAGCAAAGAATTAACGCCTGAACATTCGGCGGCGGTAATGTTACAAGATCTTGACCCTCAAGGACAACACATTGTGCATTTACCCGGGAACCGAATAGTGATCTGGCGCGGCGCATTAAAGCTGATCCATTACTTCCCATGGACAGGAATCGGATTTGGCAACTTCCGTCATTTTTTTAATTGGTGGCATGCTCACCAGTTAGTTTTACAGGTTACAGTCGCCTCTGGGCTAATCGGTGTTGGACTTTTGGGAATTCTGATTCTAATCTTGTTAAAGGCCTGGCTCAAAACATGCAAGATGATCAGTCTAATCCCTACGGAAATCAAGTTCGCTGACGTACAAATGATGGCCTGGACAACAATATTTGTGACTGCAATCTTTTCCCTTTATAGTTTGGTTGAATATTTTTTGGGGTCGATAATGATAAACAACACTTCCTTGCCCAAAACCAGCCAAAAAAGGTATTGATTAGTTAGTAGATTTTTCATATATTTTTTGAAACAAATATTATCACCTAATAAATACCGATCATGAAAAGAGTTAAACAACAACGGTGGGATAGTCCCTTTACTCGTTTCCTGGGTGATTTACCGCTGAAAAAAATAATGCTGATTTCAACAGCCGGGGTAATGCAAAAGGGACAACCCTTTGAGGAGCCAAAATCGGGGTTTTGGCTTATCCCAGGAAATATCCGTGCAGAAGATTTGTGTGTTCCACATCGTTACTTTGACCATTCCAATATTGACGGAGACATCAATTGCATTTTCCCCATAGATCGGCTACGAGAATTGATTTCGGCAGGACGGATTAAAGGAGTTACTGACGAACACGTAAGTGTTTATGGATATCATCTAATCCAAGCTCGCATCAAGCGGGTGGTAGCGCCTCAGATAGCCGAGATAGCAGAAGCATCGCAAAGTGGGGCTGTTTTGATAACCGCAGGGGGACTGTTTTGCCATCGTATCGCCATCACAGTACAAAAAGTAGTGGAAGAACGTGGTATCCCCACAGTACTGATTACACAGTTTCCCCGCGTGACGCGCCTAAGCAAACCCCCACGAGCCCTTTACCCCGTTGGATTCAAACCTGGACATGCAGTAGGCCCACCCCACCAGACAGAATTGCAACGCCAGGTAGTTTTGGATGCCCTTTGTTTATTAACAGAATTAGATGAACCGGGGTTAGTAGTTGAAAAACAATATCCGGAATACTCGATCAGTAAGTCTTAATACCTCAAGCGATTTTTAGCGGACATGCTATTAAAAGCAAACTGGGAGAAAAATTCGTGCTAAAAATCCCGCGCACCATCAAGATACTGGGATGGGTAAGCTTTTTCACAGATGTCTCTTCTGAGATGATTCTACCTATCCTGCCCTTGTTTCTGAAGAAAGTGTTACAATCCACCATGACTTCCATTGGAATAATTGAAGGAGTGGCAGAAGCTACTGCCAGCTTACTAAAGGTAGCATCAGGGTGGTGGTCTGACCGGGTCAACCGACGAAAACCTTTTGTTCTAAGTGGCTATGGTTTATCCACCTTAGTAAAACCTTTGCTGGCACTTACTACCAGTTGGACACAGGTATTGGGTATTCGGTTTTTGGATCGAGTGGGCAAGGGAATACGTACCTCTCCACGCGATGCGCTAATTGCTGATTCGGCAGTTCAGGCTCAACGTGGTCGCTCCTTCGGATTTCATCGAATGATGGACACTATGGGTGCTATCGTGGGCACCTTTATTGCCTTCTGCTTGTTAGCCTGGAAAATAGAAGCTTATCGGATGGTCTTTGCTCTCTCTGCTGTTCCAGGTGCGGTAGCAGTAGCATTAATCCTTCTTTTTCTAAGAGAAAAAACTACCGAAAAAACCTCTCAATCTAAACCCAACTCCAAAAACAAATTTTTTCAAATTTAAGTTCGGTCACCAATTTTATTTTCTCATTGGTATTATGGTGGTTTTTACGTTTGCTAACATTAGCTACGCGTTTTTCATCCTTAGGGCTAATGACCTGGGAATTACTGCGTATTTAATCCCGATTATTTACATGGTTTACAATTTAGTCTATGCAGCTTTGGCGATGCCATTTGGTTCTCTTTCCGATAAATGGGGACGAGCCAATGTGCTACTCACCGGCATTTTTATGATGGGATTACTAATGCTGGGATTTTCCTTGGCAACTACAGTAATTCACGCCTGGTTATTGTTCTTGTTTTATGGGGCAATAAGCGCCGTAATTGAGACCATTCCCCGTGCCATGGTTTCGGATCTGGTAGGTTCAGAACACCGCGCTTCAGCTTTAGGGATGTATCACACCGTGGTTGGTTTAGCAGCCTTACCAGCTAGTTTCGTCTTTGGTCTGATCTGGCAAAAGCTGGGGGCACAGGTAGCTTTTCAATACGGCGCCATCCTATGTGCCATCACTTTCCTCGGACTTTTTCTATATCGAAGAAAATATTAATACACTGCGTTGCCAGGAGTCTATCCTATGATTTTTTCAAATCTTGATTGGAACCTAATTGGACTAGCAGCTATTTTGTTCATAATTGGAACTCTATTGTCATCGTACGTGTTGGAAAAAAATATCCATTTTTTAATAGCTTTCCCTTTATGGTTTTACAACAAAATAAAAAAACTATTCACCAAAGGGTTACCAATCTGGGTCCAGTTTTTGATCATTATAGTCTGGAACTCATCTGTGCTTTTTGGGGGCTATTTGTCTGGATTCACAGTTTTTTTGCCCTATATTTTCGCCATCTGGACGGGACTGAATGTAGGTATTTTAGTACAAAATGAAATGGGAGAAGAAAGAAACCTGTGGATAATTTTCATCAACCCCGTTTCTCTTTTTGAATTGCCTGCAATTTGGATCAGTTATTCCTTAGCAATTAAAATGAGTATGTTTTATCTTAAATCGCATGATTTTGCTCAGCTGGTAACTATTTTTCGCGAAAATTTACCCCTCTTTGGGTGGGTAGTGCTTCCGCTACTGACGATTGCTGCTCTGATAGAATCGGTAATAATCTCATACGTTAATCGAAAGATGCAAAATCATTAATGAATCTATCCGGACGTCTCTCTCAAGACTTTAGCAGAGATGACAAATACTTGATGGAAACACAATCCATGAACGAGAAAAAAGGCAAGTTGAAATTAATTTTGAACCCCACTTCAAAACCACTTAAAATCCTGGTGTTTCTACAACAGATCATTAAGCAATTTAATGATGAGGGCTATGAGGTTGATGTTTATCGCACTCAAGGCAACGGTGATGCCACGGAGGTTGCTCGTCAGACTGCAATTAGCGGCGAATATGAAACAATAATAGCAGCTGGTGGTGACGGAACCGTTAATGAAGTTATTAATGGAATCATAGGTTATTCAATTAAATTAGGATTACTTCCTCTTGGTACCAGTAATGTGTTGATGCGAACTCTTAATTTACCTTTGCAACCACTAAAAGCCGCCAAGTTAATTACTCAGGGTTACACGCATAAAATTGATGTGGGTAAAGCTAATGGCCGCTATTTTGCATTGATGATTAGCTGTGGCTATGATGCCTTTGCCATCGAGCAAACCAGTATGTTAGCAAAAAAAATCATTGGTAAATATGCCTACGTTTGGGCAGGATTAACTAAGCTTTATTGTTACAAACCGCATCGAATTTCTCTTAAGATAGATGGAAAAGATTATCCTAAAACCGGGATATTTGTTGCAATTTGTAACGCTCGATCTTATGGGGGTAACTATCAACTCTGCCCTGAAGCAAAGATGGACGACGGCCAACTTGATATTTTACTGGTGAGTAGCAACAGCATGATGCAGCTTTTGTACTATGCTTTTCGAGTTATTCTAAAATTGCCATTAGAATATCGTGACACAATCCGTCCGCGAGCACGCGAGATTATGTTGAATGCTTCTGGCCGTGTGCCGTATCAGGCTGATGGAGATATATTCGGACAACTACCTGTTAAAGTAGAGGTAGTACCACAGGCCATAGAGGTAATTGTTGCCCCACCGACAAATTAGTAATTGAATTATTGTTAGTCAAATTTTCTTTTTTGTAGAAAAACCACCATTTACTGAAAAGCACTGAAAAGTCCTTTAATTTTATTGGGCGGAGGTTATTGTGAAACGCTTTATTTTGTTATTTGCCTTTTTAATCGCCGGTGCAGCCTATTCGAACGAGATCCCCTCAAAGGTCAGTTCTGTTACAGTTTATTCAGACAGAGCGTTGGTAACTCGAATCAGTGATTTAGCGCTTAATGTCGGCACAAAGAGTTGCACTTTCACCAAACTCCCAGCAAGCCTCATAGAAAGTTCAGTGCGCATAAAAGGCGCTGGCACTGCTTTAGTGCGTATTGGCGATGTAGATGTAAGAAATGTTCACCTAAGCACTGTGCAAGATCCTCGCGTAGTTGAACTAAAAAATAAAATCCAGAAACTAGTAGATGAAGATCAAGGGTTGGAAGATCAGCTTGCAGTTCTAAAATCTCGGGAAGAGTTTTTGAAGTCTATCAAACTGGTAGCACCTACGGAAATCTCACAGCAGCTCTATCGAGGTAAGATAAACATTTCAACACTGCGATTAACATTAGAATTTATTGGCAAAGAAACAGAGAAAATTAAGACCGTCACCCGCAGCATTAAAAAGCGCAGAGAAGAGATCGAACGACAGATGGATGCAATAGAAAAAGAATTGCTTGAATTAACTCCCAAAAAAGCATTAGAAAAGAAACAGGTCACCGTAGAACTGGAGGTAATAAAAGCAGGCAACTATCACTTGGAGCTGTCTTACATACTAAGAGATGCTTCATGGCTTCCGGTTTACGAAATCAGAGCTTACCCGGAAGAGGAAACGTTGGAGCTGGCTTATTTTGGCGAGGTAAAACAAAAATCGGGAGAAAATTGGCAGGGTGTTAATCTTGTCCTTTCTACTGCCCGTCCGGCTTTAGGCGCTGTTGCACCAAAGCTCTCTCCCTGGTATCTGAACACTATTCCATCAAGAAAAATGGCGAGACCTGTAGAAAAACAAAGCAGGAATATGATGGCACAAATTGACCTTGAAACCATGGAAATTCCTCCTCCTTCTCAAGTTCTTACTACTGGGCTCTCTGTAAATTTCGCGATTACTGGTTTAAAGAACATCCTCAGCGGGGAAGGAAGCAAAAAAATACTAATAACCCGTGAACGACTGCCTGCCAAATTTAGTTATGTTGCTGTACCAAAACTTTCTCCACATGTTTACCTAAATGCTCAGGTGGAAAATTCCACTGAATACCTCTTTTTGAGCGGCAAAACCAACATTTTTATTGGCACCGATTTTGTTGGCAAATCCCACATTGGCAATATTCCTCCCCGGGACAGCCTTAAGGTTTCACTGGGCGTCGATGAAGGGATAAAAGTGGAACGCAAATTGGTGCAAAAATTTAAAGAAAAAACAGGCTTGTTCTCTAAAAAAGAAAAAGTGAGTTACATCTATCGAATCGAACTTCAGAATTTCAAATCCAGGCCTATCGAGATAAATGTTTACGATCAAATTCCGGTATCGCAAAACAAAGAAATTGAGATCAAAGATGTTGCCATATCTCCACAATTCAGTAGCAAACAAGAAAATGGGATATTACGGTGGCAATTTGTGATGCAACCGAAAGAAAAAAAGAAAATTACTTTAGGATTCACGGTGCAATACCCCCGTGGTAGAGTACCGACGGGAATATTTTGAACATCATAATGTAACCAAAAATACTACCTGTCTTGCCCGCCAGGGGGGCGAGACGAAACAACGGCAAGGATGAAATTTGTGATTAAAGAAGTCTTTGAGAGCTTGCAGAAGAAAAAGATTTACAACGAGAACATGATTAACCCTAAACATTATCGTTTTTGTCCGATGTGCGGGGCGAAACTTCAGTCGCAGAGATTGCATAATCGGATTCGACTGGTATGTCCACATTGTCGGTACGTTTTCTATCAGAATCCCACACCGGCAGTAGGGGTAATTCTGATGCGGAATAATGAAATCCTTCTGGTGCAACGGAAATATGAACCTCGCGCAGGCGATTGGTCGCTTCCGGCGGGATTCATTGAATATGATGAAGAAGTAGAACAAGCTGCGGTACGTGAACTAAAAGAAGAAACAAATCTCGACATTCGCCTCACAGGACTGTTTGAAGTTTACAGTGGCAAAGACGACCCCCGCAGTCATGTGGTTTTGATCCTATATCGTGGTGAGATTATCGGTGGCGAGCTACGAGCAGGTGACGATGCTATTGCTGCTCGCTTTTTTCCCCTTGACCAATTACCTGAAAATATTGCATTTTGCTGCCATCGTCAGGCTATTGAGAAGCTGAAATCGGATATCTTGTAATTTAGAGCTATCTGGTTAAGAAAGCTTAGTTAGCCGATCAACTTAACTAATAAGGATGCTTATGGATGCTACTGGAAAATCGTTTGATGTGATTGTTATTGGAGGCGGTCCGGGAGGATACGTGGCAGCCATTCGGGCTGCCCAATTGGGATTAAAAACGGCTTTAGTAGAACGTGAGCACCTTGGTGGTATTTGTCTCAATTGGGGTTGCATCCCTACCAAGGCGCTGTTAAAAAGTGCCGAAGTTTATCATCTTATCCAACACTGTAGGGAGTTCGGCATCTATTGTAGCGATCTACAGGCCGATTATTCCCAGGTAAATAGACGTAGTCGCCAAATAGTCGAACGTTTGGTAAAAGGGGTCGAATTTTTACTACGTAAGAATCGGATACAGACCTTTGTTGGGACGGGTAAGATTAGCAAAAACAGAACTGTACAAGTTGAAACCAGCGGAAAATCAATTGCTGAAATTGAGGCTAATCATATCATTGTGGCTACGGGGGCACGGCCACGTACAATTCTGGGAACAGAGTTTGATGGGCAACGAGTTGTTACCAGCAAAGAAATGCTTTCTTTCCAACAGTTGCCAAATTCACTGGTAATTATTGGCGCCGGTGCTATCGGAGTAGAATTTGCTCACATTTGTAACACATTTGGAGCTGAAGTTACCCTAATAGAGATGATGCCCACTATTCTTCCACTGGAAGATAAAGAAATGAGCGAAATTGTGCACCGTTCATTAGTCAGAAATGGCGTTAAGATATTAACTAATAGTAAGGTAATCGCCCTTGAGGCAACAGCAAATGAAGTGTCGATACAAGTTGATACCAAGGCGGATGTACAGAAATTAAAAGGCGATCTGGTGCTGGTAGCCATCGGGGTACAGGGTAATGTAGAAAATCTGGGATTGGAGGAGTTGGGGGTTCAAATTGAAGATAGTTTCATCAAAGTTGATGAGCGCTACGCAACTAGTGCCCCTGGCATCTATGCCATCGGAGATGTAATTGGTCCCCCCTTATTGGCGCATGTAGCTTCGGCCGAGGGAATAATTGCAGCAGAGGTTATTGCCGGTAGGGAATTTCATCCGCTTGACTACACCAACATTCCCAGTTGTATCTACACACAGCCCCAGCTTGCCAGTGTGGGATTGACTGAGGAAAAAGCCAGACAAAAAGGGTATAAACTTAAGCTCGGGCGTTTCCCGTTCCGTGCCAATGGTAAATCATTGACAGCAGGAAAAACCGAGGGACTGGTAAAATTGATCTTTGAGGAACAAACCAATCAATTACTGGGAAGTCATATTGTCGGAGATGATGCTGCTGAGATGATTGCTGAACTATGTACGGCCAAAGCTTTAGGGGCAACAACGGACAATCTTCACAGGATTGTCCATGCTCATCCTACTTTTTCTGAAGCAGTGATGGAGGCTGCAGCCGCTGCAAATAACCAAGCAATCAATATTTAGCGTTAAATTAAAATGAACCCAGACTCGGAAAAACCCTTTAAAGATTGTTCTATCTTTTGCACAGATTCTGCTGAAAAATGGCAATTTCCCAGAAAACGTGCTCCATTCTACCTTGAAAACAGATTGTAGGAGGCGTCTCCAGACGCTGATGGAATCGGGCTCTGGAGAGCCCTCCCACAGAAATAGATATCTGCCATTCCTCTAAAATCTCACTAAGAGATGAAAAATGTATAATAAGGAATGGTACAATAAACTGAGAAAAGAATATAAACCTTCAAAAATAAAATGTTTACTCATAGCAGAATCGCCTCCCAAAAGTGAGGGTGGAAGATTCTTTTACAATCCTGATCAAGAGAAGTATGATTTTTTATTCAGATCGGTTATGGAAGTTATTTTTACTGATTTTAAAGTAAAGTATCGAAGGGGGCAAAAGCGTATTTATCTTCAAAAATTTAAAGAAAAGGGATTCTACTTAATAGATGCAGTTGATGAGCCCATAAACGATAAAAATCAAAGAGAAAGAAACAAAATCATCAAAAGAAACTTAGAAAATAAAATCAGGGAAATAGATGAGTTAATTTCAAAAGATACACCAATCATCTTTATCAAAAAGAATATTTTCAAAATATTTCATCCAGAACTTAAGAAGAGAGGTTTTAATGTTATTCATAATAAGCCTATTCCATTTCCAAGTTCAGGACAGCAAAGTAAATTTAAAGAAAAATTTAAGCGGTGTCTTGAGAAAATATCTAATACTATAGGAAACAGCAGATAACAACGGGTATGCGGTTCGCTTACGCTCATCTAAACCCTTACGGGCT
>MZGM01000067.1 GCA_002085035.1 Candidatus Zhuqueibacterota bacterium 4484_219 | reverse complement strand
GTACGCTAATTGTTTCTTTAAGAACCCGAAATCCATCAGGGATAAAATTTGTAATCTCTTTGTTTTGGAGGTATTTTTGGTTATGAATTTGAATATGTGATAGGTCACGATCAATTGCCGTGTTAACCATCGATTCGCCCCAGCCCATCCAGATTGCGCCCGCTAAAAGACTACCCCACAGTCCTAACGCAATGGCAAGAATCATGATGAGACTGCGTTTTTTGTTTCTCCATACATTTTTCCATGCAAGCGATGCTAACATACAATTATCTCCTTTGTTAACTTTTTATCGCTTTTACCGGATCTAATTTTCCTATGAATAGTGCCGGATATAGCGCTGTTGCTAAAGCGATAATCAAAACAACTATTGCCTGGTTAATGAAGATGCTTGGCTCGGTACTAAAATTAAAAATGGGCTCTACTCCCAATGTGTCAAACGCACGGGCGGCATTGCCAGTAATAGGAATTGGATTATAATGAAAATAGAAAATTATTGGCAGGCTGACTACGGTACCGGCGAACGCACCTAAAAAGGCAAGAAATACTGTTTCAAGAGAACTAACCCAGATGAGTCGTATTTTTTTCATTCCTATCGAAATCAAAACGGCGAATTCCTTTGCCCGCTCTGAAGTCATCATCATTATTGTGCCGAAAATACCAAAAGCGATAACGATGTAAAGTATGATCAGCATAACTAAGCCGCTCGCATTATCAATTTCGATACCTTGAACCAAATCAGGCATCATTTCTTGCCAGGTCATTAGGGTGTATTGATTATTGAACATTGCTTTCAGTGATTTGTAAACCTTATTTTGACACCTACACTAACCTTCAGCATGTCGGCTAATCCCTGCCCGATGAGAACCCCATCCGGTGAATCTGTTAAATATTTACCCTTTACTAATTTTTTCTTTAACTCTGTCATGTTGTTTTCCAAAATGGGATCAATCCCGATGATTTGCGACACTTTGGTTACCTTTTCATGAGATACCAACGAAAAAGCTTCTAACCGTGGCACAGCAGAGATAACATGTGGAATATTTAAAATTTCCTGTTGTTGTTTTTTATTAATAACAATACTTTGATCCAGTGATCGATTATCCCAATAACCTTTTCCCTGTATCTGAAGGTAGCCGGTATAAAACTTTACTGATGAGTGAATCATATAAGCATAGGAACCATTTTGCACGGAGCGCATTACTACGGCGAGAAGGACTGCAAAGAATACAGAAGCTGCAGCGATAAGCGACCGTCTTTTGTTCCGCCACAGATTTCGCCAGCTAAGGGCAATGTACATGTTTGTTTCCTTCCTGGGAATTTTACCGTATTCTCTTCATATTTCGTTCAGAGAAAAATGAAGGTTTGAGTTTTACGTTAAACCGAATAGATTGATAGTCCAGCACTGTTTTTTCGCCTGGTTTGTTTGTTGGAATCATTTCCAGGTGAGTGGGAATTGTTCTCCCGTCCATTGTTTTAATATTGCTGGCAATCATTGACTTCACCAGGGTTCCATCTTCATCATAAAAATTGATTTTAAGTGTCAAATAAGATTTTTTTGAAATCCACATGATTAATTTTCCCCAAACTACACCAGCTTCCGGTTTTGGTATCAATTTAATCTTGTAGCAATCGTATCCTTGAATTTTCTCTTCACCGATTAAACTTTGAGTGTAATCGTCCACAATAGAGGATTCACGTACCAAATCATCATGAGTAAAATTAGAACCCATCCATGGCTGCAGCATCATTGATGGTGGAATCTTAATGATTCTTTGTACCGTCGGAATCCAGTTCCAGATTTCATTTTTTCGTTTCAAGGTCACTATTCCTTTTTCTTTGGCCGGGCCGGTGATTAATATTAGAGCGTAATCAGGTTCCAACATCCAGGATTTCATTGAGATTTTCCGTGACCAGCCGGGTTTGATGACGGTCATTGTGCACACAGAAATGCTGCTTTTCCCATGCCATAACTCGTTGGCTTTCTTTACGATTTCTCTTGGCGTTTCAGCATTACTTGAGGTGTTGAACAAAATAAGGCTCGCGTAGTACAGAAATAGTGAATACCGTATTTTCATATTGGTCTCCTACAACAATAAATTGACAACCTGTTAAAAGCATTTGAACACAATATAATAAATCGTTTTTTTGTTGTCAAGGAGAATAACTAAAGAGTTCCAAAGTCGCGTTTGAATATTTCCAGCTTAAAGAAAAAGCCAAAAGCTGCCAAAAAAAGATATTGCATTTTAGTTCAAAATTTTTATCTTATGTTTAGTTAATCCATGGTAATAGATTTGTTAGGCACCTTATCCAGGAGACAAAACATCTGAGAATTAGAATGTTCTCAGCTCGGGCGGATGAGGACTTCAAAGCAATCATGTCGTCATACAGAAAAGGTTGGCCCAAAGAATAATAATAGTTCTTGTACTTTGCCCATGAAATACTTCATTGAAACTTACGGTTGCCAGATGAATAAATACGATTCCGAGCTCGTTGCTGGGATTTTGGAGGGAGCTGGCTACTGTCCGTCGCTTCGGCCAGAAGATGCAGATGTTATTCTGGTCAATACCTGTAGTGTGCGCCAACATGCAGAACAGCGTGTTTTACAACGTCTGAATAGTTTTAAAGCTTTAAAGCTTGAGAGACCCGATTTGAAAATCGGTGTATTGGGTTGTATGGCACAGCGTCTGGGCGAAAAAATCTTGGTGGAAAAGCCATTTATTGATTTTGTCATCGGGCCGGATTCGTATCGTAATATTTTGCAGGTTTTAAATGGAGTTCATAGTGAACAGAGAGAATCTTCCCCCAAAATTTTCCTTAATGAATACGAATCTAAGGAAACGTATGCTGATGTTTGTCCTGTTAGGGTTAGGGGAGTGAACGCATGGGTGGCAGTGATGCGTGGTTGCAATAATTATTGCACATATTGCATTGTGCCTTATGTGCGTGGTAGGGAGCGGAGTCGTAGCGCCCAGAATGTAATTGAAGAAATACGTCGTCTGGTAGATGAGGGCTTTGTGGAAGTTACGCTACTTGGCCAAAATGTAAATTCCTATTGGGACGGTGAGCATGATTTTGCCGATCTGTTGGCCATGGTGGCAAAGGTGGAAGGGATTGAACGAGTGCGATTCGCTACGTCTCATCCAAAGGACTTGTCAGAAAAGTTAGTACGTGTTATTGCCGAGAATGAAAAGATTTGTAACCATATTCACCTGCCGGTTCAGTCTGGCTCTACACGCATTCTGCAACTGATGAATCGACATTACTCGCGAGAAGACTTTCTGGCTAAGGTGGAGATGATTCGTAAGTATCTTAATCCAGTGGGACTTACTACTGATATCATTGTTGGATTTCCGGGGGAAGAAGAGGACGATTTTCGTCAGACTGTCGAGTTAGTTCGGGAGGTAGAGTTTGATAGTGCATTTGTGTTTAAATATTCTCCACGCCCTGGTACCCGCGCTGCTCAATTTGATGACATGGTGAGTGCTGCTGAGAAAACCAGACGGTTAGAAGAAATAAATACGTTACAGAAGGAGATTACCAAATCGAAAAATCGTCAGCTTATTGGACAACGGGGGGTGATTTTAGTTGAGGGACGTAGTAAAAAGTCAGAAACTGACGTCATGGGACGCCTGGAAACCAATAAGATTGTAGTGATTCCAAACACGATTCTCCCTAAAGGTAAATTAGTAGAGGTAACAATTGTGGGGGCTGATGGGGTAACGCTTTTTGGTCGTGTAAATCATCAAAACTGAGGAGATAATGTATGTGGGTTATTAAGTGGATTTTCGCTGCGTTGTTGATATTAGCAATCTTGGGTTTTGCCTTGCAAAATCAACATCAGATGGTCCAAATACATATTTTCGGCTGGGTATCTCCAGAGATGCCACTTTACGCCGTTGTGTATTTGGCTTTCGCTTTTGGTATGTTGGTTTGGTTAGTTGCGTCAATTTTAAAAATTTTGCAACTAAAAACCGAAATTCGTCGAATTCAAAAAAAGAATGCTGATTTACGAGAAGAATTGAACAAGCTGAGAAATTTACCTATAGAGGAAGAGATTGCTTCTGAACCAAAGTCTTCATCCGAAACGTAATCCTTAAATTCCGTAAATCGGAGCTTAATTATGGAAATCAAGTATTTAATTATCATTATCGCAGTGGTGGCGATAGGGTTAGCAATAGGTATTTCTTTGGTCGTTTTACACAGCAGGAAAAAGAAAAAAGGCCAAGAAATACTTCCTGCTTACGTTAAAGGTTTGAACTACATGATCGAGGGGGATTTAGAGCGTGCCATTGAATGTTTCAAGGCGACTGTTCGGGCTGATACTGATAATATTGATGCCTATATCAAATTGGGGGATATCATGCGCAGGCAGAATAGATTAGAAACAGCCACCAAGATTCATCGAGAGTTGTTGATCCGTAAGGAGCTTACCTTACCCTTGCGTAAGGAGATTCTTAGAAGCTTGATCGAAGACTACAAAGAATCTCGTTTTTACGATAAGGCGCTTCAAGCTATTGAGGAATTAATTAAATTGGATTCCAAGGATCTTTGGGCTCGGGAGGTGCAGTTGCAGGTTTACGAGGCCAAGGGAGATTGGGACAAAGCGTTTGAGGCATTACGTAATTTGAGAAGGCTCAAGCAAGCGAAAGAGCAGTATGATGATCTGTTGGCACTTTATAAAGTAGAGGCGGCGCAAAAGCTTTTCAGGAAAGGGAAAGAGAAAGAGGGGCGTATCCGTTTGCGCGAGGCTTTAAAGATTGATCCTGTCTGTGTGTCTGCTTATTTTTATCTGGGAGATTCTTACATTCGCGAAAATCGTGCTGAGGATGCTATTGAAGTATGGCGAAAATTTGTCAGAAAATTACCGCAATATTCTCATTTGGTATTTGATCGCCTCAGAGAAGTGTTATTTCGTATCGGCAGCTTTGGTGAATTAGAAACTATTCTTCAAGAATTGCATTCCGAAAATCCTGATAATCAAGAGGTGGCTTTTGCTTTGGTGGAACTTAAAGAAAGCAAAGGTGCTATTCGTGAGGCAGTTGATTTATGCGAACAGATTTTGGAAAAAGACCCTAATTCTTCCAGAGCACGAATGTATCTCATTCGTCTCTATTCTCGCAAAGGTGACAAATCGAAAGCATTATCTTTAACTATGGATTTTGTTCAGCAGAATTTGAGCGCTCCTACCTTTTATGAGTGTCAGGTGTGTGGCTACAGAAGTCAGTCGCCACTTTGGCACTGTCCCAAGTGTGGAGCCTGGAAATCTTTTAATATCGAGCGACGGTTGTTTGAAATCAATTGAATGTACAATGGTTAGTAAGTTTCTGAATTGTTTGATAGTTATAGTGCTTTGTTGCGGGTATGGTTTTGCTCAGCAAAAGATCGATTACAGAACTTTATGGCAAAATGGTGAATACGAGAAATTGCACCACCTGTTGCCTGATTTACTTCAACGGTATCCCAATAATGATGAAGTAGAATATCTGGAAGCGCTTTTAGAAACTGATGGTAAATTGGCTTTAAAAAAGTGGCAAGATTTTGTTAGAAAAAATCCTCACAGCGTATTTGTACCGGAGGCACAGTTTCGAATTGCGCAATATGCTTATGCTCAGGGAACATATATTGGAGCGAAAGAAAAATTTATTGATATTGTACGTAGATTTCCTTCTTCTGAAACGGCTGAAGGAGCGATTTATTACTCAGCCAGATGTTGGGCTGCTGTGGGGAGTCTTGATTCTGCCAAGCAGGTGTTGAAGGTTTTCTTACGTGTGTATTCCAATTCGAAGTATGCTACCTGGGCAAAGTTGGACTTGCAACAAATCAACGGAAACGGGAACGATGAACAACTTTTGCAGCAATCGACAAAAAATAGATCGTATGTGGTCCAGATTGGGGCTTTTAGTTTACTGAAGAATGCTCTGATTTGCAGGGATGATTTTCTAAAGAAAGGACATAGTGCTAAAGTACAGACCAAGATTGTAAACGGACGAAAGTATTATGTGGTCTGGGTAGGGGAATTTTCTACTGCTGCTGAAGCGCAAAAATTTGGTCGTCACTTGGAAGTGCCATTTCAGGTAGTGGAAAAAACAAATTTGTCTAATTAATGACACTACGCAATAATACACTGTAGATTCTTTTTTTGATGCGATGATAACGGATTCTGAAGCTCCAGAGGCGAAGCTTTAGCCATAACTCGCTCATTTTGAACCTCACAGGTTTTGTTAACGTAATCCCAAACGTCGTCCCAAGGTGTAATTACGATAGATCACCGGGGGCTTTTCTTTTTCTATTCTGTTGGTATTTTTTTCTTCTTCGACTTTTTCCGTTTGTTTTTTGTCTTCCATGAATAGTCTCCCGTGTTCACTGTTTTACCCTGCAAATATTGTGCCTTTTTGTGATAGCTTCCACAAATATTAAAGTTAGCGTACTTCCGAGATAGTAAATATTGGAAAAATAAGGTATTGCTGCTTAAGGGGATCTTTATTTTAAATATCGGCTCGATGTGGTAATATCTATAGTATTGATTCAAAATTGTACACCTGGTCTTTTTTCCACATGAGAAATTTTGCTTGCGAAAGTCTATCATATTTTGTATAATTTAACGTGCTTACTGATATTAAAAAAATTTTGATTATTAAACTACGGGCTATCGGGGATGTGGTTTTAGCCACAGCAGTAATTCGCAACTTGCGTCAGCAATTTCCGCACTCGGTAATCGATTTTTTGGTGGAACAAGAAGCTGCGCCAGTAGTAGCAAATAATTCTGATCTGAATCGAGTATGGGTTTACCCTCGAAAGGAAATAGCAGGATTGCCCTGGCTTCATGCCACAATTTCGAATATTCGTTTTCTGAGCAATCTTTTTGCTCAACATTATGATTTGGTGTTTGATCTTTTTGGTAATCCTCGTAGTGCTTTAATGACCTGGCTAACAGGAGCGCAATACCGGGTTGGCTACCGGTTTCGAGGTCGTAAATGGGCTTACAATGTTCAAGTAGAATCTCGTAGTGATCGGGTACATGAAGTTGAATTTAATCTTGATGCTTTACGGCGCGTAGGAATTCCTATTTGTTCTACTGATCCGGTTTTTCCATTAGCAGCTGCAGAGAAAGAGAAAATCTGGAACTGGATTGAAAGCAAGCAATGGCAGCGTAGCTTTCGGGTGGCTTTGAATCCCTGTGGAAGTTGGCCGGCGAAACGCTGGCCACTGGTGAAATTTGCAGAATTAGGTCAAGAGTTGATTAAAAAATACGATGCACACCTCATTCTCCTCTGGGGACCCGGCGAAAGGAAAATAGTTCAACAATTGTCTAATCTGATAAATTCCAAAAGTGTTTGGGTGCATCCACCCACGACTTTAGTTGAACAGGCTGCACTACTGAGGTACTCCCATTTGTTTATTGGGAATGATTCCGGGCCGATGCATATTGCTGCTGCTGTTGGCACGCCAACGGTCGGCATTTTTGGTCCCACTAACGCAAAATTGCAAGGACCGTACGGCAAAGGAAATCGGGCAGTTGCTAAGTGGGAAATTCCCTGTTTGGGGTGCAATCGTCTTGTTTGTCCACTGATGGATTGCATGAATTATCTTGAAGTAGAAGATGTGATGAAAGTAGTGGACGAGGTAGTGCAAAGTCTATCCCCAGGAATTAAGGAAGAAGGAATTCGTTGAATTTAGAGGTAAAAATTGTGAAAGTTTTA
>MZGM01000066.1 GCA_002085035.1 Candidatus Zhuqueibacterota bacterium 4484_219 | reverse complement strand
ATTTCCTCATGTTTTATGAAGTGCAGATATTCCTCCAAAAGCTTTAAATAATCATTGCGTGTATAAGCGCTCACACCACTTCCAGAAGGATTCCTTAGTGTAATGCTTTCAGCATTTTCTGTATTTGCTCAAGATTCTACTGTTGTTACTCCCCTTACCAAGCAGGAAAGTATTACCCTTGCCACCAGAATTAGTCATACCGAAGTGCCTCTCAATCGTACCGTCAACCTGCATGTTTCAATCAAATGGCGCGGCAGTGCTGACCGTTATGAAATCTTAGATTTCGAGAATCCAGCCCTCACTAATTTAGAGATTGTTGGTACTGCTTCTTCTAACCGTTCCGAGGTCGTTCAGGGTGTGGTGTACACTTACAAAGATTATGATTTTACTTTGCGCCCTCGCGAATTAGGTATGGGTTACGTAGAGGGGGTGATCATCAAATATCGTAATACTGCTACTAATCAGGAACAGAGTCTAATTACCAACCGCATCAGCTTGAAGGTAATAGACCCAATACCCGAAAAAGGTAGCGAAGCAAATATCCTGTGGATTGTAGCAAGTGGAGGAATACTAATTTTAGCCGGTGGTGGAGGATGGTACTATTGGCGACGAAAACGTAGACGGGATGAGGAAGAAATTTCAGCGCCACCACCCTTAATCGAAGAATCATTTTTGCAGGAATTAAAGCAAGCTATTAATTGGGACATGCCCGAATTTCGTCAGAGTTTCGCTACCCTTTCCAAACTTTACCGTCGATACCTTACCCAAAAATTTGATCTTGGAGCTTTAGAATTTACTACGGATGAATTGCTTCGTACCATGCAAGAAAAATCGTTGGACGATTGGCTTATTCGCGACACCAGGGAAATTCTTACCAACTGCGATCTGGTAAAGTTTTCCGGAGATGAAGGAACTCGAGAGTCTTTGGAGCGCATCTATGGCCTAATCGAAAAAATCCTGGAACGAAACTTAGCTGAAGCCAGTGTGGCACAGGAGGAAAATTCTAAAACGAAGTAACAAAATAGAGATATTTTATTTAATTGGAAGGAGTTCCTGGGTTGGCGAAAACTCTGGCCGTGAAAACGCTCTCGGCAGCCATCCAAACCAAATTTCAGCGCATTCAATTTACTCCCGATTTGTTGCCTGCCGATCTGATTGGAACTCTCATCTACGACCAGCGCGACGGTGAATTTCGTACCAAGAAAGGCCCCATTTTTGCTAACCTGATTTTAGCTGACGAAATCAACCGCTCCCCGGCTAAGGTGCAAAGTGCTTTGCTGGAAGCAATGATGGAACGACAAGTCACCATTGGAGAAAACACCTTTCCACTGGACGACCCCTTTTTGGTAATGGCAACCCAAAATCCCATTGAACAGGAAGGTACCTATCCCTTACCAGAGGCTCAAGTGGATCGTTTCATGCTGAAGCTTTCCATTGGTTACCCTAATAAGAAAGAAGAGTTAGAGATCATGCGGCTCAATGCCTCCCCCGATGGCTTTCCTGAGGTGAAACCGGTAATTACTCCCCAAGATATTGTCAAAGCCAGGTCAGTGGTATCGCAAATCTACATTGATGAAAAAATTGAGCGTTATATTATTGACATTGTCTTTGCCACCCGCAATCCTCGGGAGTATGGTCTGGACGATTTGGAGCCGCTGATTGCTTACGGCGCTTCGCCACGTGCTTCGATCTATCTCTCTCAGGCCAGCAAAGCCCATGCTTTTTTGCGACGACGTGGCTATGTGACGCCAGAAGATGTACGCGCTGTCGGTATGGATGTCTTGCGTCACCGCGTGATTGTGACCTATGAGGCTGAGGCCGAAGAGAAAACCCCAGAGGATGTAGTGCGACGGGTGTTAAACCATATTGAAGTGCCCTAAAATGATTCCTACTGAAGTTCTCAAAAAGGTACGGCGTATTGAAATCGCTACTCGCGGATTGGTCAATGACGTTTTTGCCGGTGAATACCATTCCGTCTTCAAGGGACGTGGAATGGACTTCTCCGAGGTGCGCGAGTACTCCATCGGTGACGACATTCGCAACATCGACTGGAATGTAACAGCTCGCATGGGACACCCCTACGTGAAGATTTTCCAGGAAGAGCGAGAACTCACCGTCATGCTCATGGTGGACGCCAGCTCTTCTGGTAATTTTGGTTCCTTTCAACAGATGAAGGGCGAAATTGCCATCGAAATCTGTGCCCTGCTGGCTTTCTCTGCAATCAAGAACAATGACAAGGTTGGCCTGATCATTTTTACTGACAAGATCGAAAAGTTTGTACCACCCAAGAAAGGGAAAACTCACGTACTGCGGGTAATACGGGAGTTGTTCTATCATCAACCTCAAAGCAGCCAAACCAATATTGCCAATGCTTTAGAATATCTTAGCCGGGTCCTTCGCCGTCGCAGTGTGGTGTTTTTGGTTTCTGATTTTATCTCCGAAAATTACGAAAAAGCATTACAGATTGCCAACAAAAAGCATGATATGGTAGCAATCAGCATTACCGATCCACGGGAAATTGAACTACCTAATGTTGGGTTTATCGAGTTGGAGGATGCCGAAACCGGCGAGACCTACCTTTTAGATACCACTGATCCGGCTATCCGGCAATCATTTTTTACCCAGGCAAACACTCGCAAATTGGAACGCGAGAAGTTATTCAAATCTATGAACATAGATTTTGTTGATATTTACACCCACCAATCCTATGTGGAGCCATTGATTCGCTTTTTCCGCATGCGTGCTAAACGGTTTCACTAATATCAGTGAGGTAGAACATGAGTGCTGGTAAAATTCGTCTAAAGAGTAGCTTAGTTTTTCCCTTCCTCAGCATTGTTTTAATCTTTGCGTCTTGCTCTGAGGAACGCGGACCACGCTTTAGTGCTGATCAAATCCGTGCCTATGCCAACGAGCTCTATAATCGACAGCTTTATTCTCAAGCGATTCGAGAATATCAAAACTATCTGGCCAATTATTCTGTCAATAAAAATGAAGAGGCAAACATTACCTACATAATTGCTAATATTTATTTTGACCGTCTTAAGGACTATGAAAACGCTTTGGCCTATTATCTGAAGATTCGCCAGCTTTTTCCGGAGAGTAAACTTCAAACGGAAGTAAGTAAAAAAATTGTGGCTTGTCTGGAACGATTGCAGCGTTCGGAAGATGCTCAACAGGCATTGGAAGAGTCGGCTCATTTGATACCATCGAAGAAAACTAAACGACCGGGCACGGTGATTGCCAAAATTGGTGACCGTGAAATCACCCAGGGGGATCTGGATTTTGAACTTCAGCAATTACCGCCGGAAATACGATCGGAATACACTTCTCCGGAAAAGAAGAAAGAATTCCTGAAGCGCTACATTGCCACGGAGTTGATGTACGATACGGCTAAACGTAAAGGGCTTGATCGGGATAAAGATGTGATCGAAGCCGCTTTTCAAGCTAAGAAATACGCCATGGTGCAAAAATTGGTTGAAGAGGAAATTCGCCAAAAAGTACACATCAATGATGAAGATATAGAACTTTATTACAAAGCCAATAAAGAAAAATACGCCGAGAAGGACAAAAAAGGTAAAATTGTACGTCAACGTCCGCTGAGTGAAGTAAAATCACAAGTCGCCCAGGATCTACTCCTGGAACGACAACAGGCCGCCTATCAGAATCTGATTGAGCGCATGCTGAAAGCAGAAAATGTGGCAATCTACGACGACCTTATCAAGTAGGAGGGAATTTTTTACAAACATTTCATGCCTACGGTGCTCTTCCCGGATAGCCAAATGGGATCTGGAAACCGCGAAGCGGTGAAATGTTTGTAGGCAATCAACCAGGTCACGATCAATAAACTCCAGAGGAGTGACATAAGTGTTTCAGATGTTTCAAAAAGCATTGGAGATTTAGACCCAGGGAGCTCTCCTGGGCGGAGAGCCCTGCCTGGCCAGTGGGACAAGCTAAGCCGCTATTACGAGATTTCTAACGCAGTAAACTGCAAATAAAAATATCAAACATCAAAATCCAAATGTTCCAGCAAAGAAGTTTTTGTACAATTGCTTTTATTATTCTAAACCTTAGCATCGTGACGTGGGCACTGTATGCTGAAGGAAGCAAAATAGCAATTGAAAGTTCCGTTGATCGTAGCAAAATCACCATTGGCGATTTGATCAAATATACGGTTACCGTCACCCGCGATGAGAGCGTGAAGGTACAACTACCAGGGTTGGCCGAGAACCTTGGTGGGTTTGAGATACGCGACTACCACGTCTATGAACCTCAAAAGCAAGACGGCAAGCTCATTGATAAGGTAGAATACACCATCTCTACCTTTGATATCGGCGAATTTGAAATTCCACCACTGACGATTTTCTACACACTTCCGGGGGACACAACTCGTCAGGCATTGCGTACTGAACCGATTAAAATTGTGGTGGAAAGCGTCAAACCCAGCGAAGCTGGCGACATTAAAGACATCAAACCCCAAGTGGAGGTCCCCAGAAACTGGCGTCGAATTATTCTTTTTGCCAGCGCTGGTGTGCTGGTAGTTCTGTTGATTTTGGGAGTGATTTACTATCTAAAAAAACGTCGTGCAGGAGAACCTCTGTTCCCTGCAAAGCCGGAGATATTGCGCCCCCCACATGAGGTCGCTTTTGAAGAGCTGGAACAGCTAAAGAACAGTGACCTCCTCCAAAAAGGCGAGATCAAACTTTATTACATTCGAATCTCAGATATCATCCGACGTTACATTGAGGGGCGCTATCAAATCCCAGCTATTGAGATGACTACCACTGATTTACTGCAGAACATGCATCAAGCTGAGATTGATGAAGGACACATTCAATTGGTACAACAATTTCTTGAGCTCTGCGATCTGGTAAAATTTGCCAAATACATTCCAACTGATGAGGAAAATGTTACTATTTTACAACAGGCTTACACTATTGTGGACCAAACCAAGTGGGTAGAGGAGGCAGAACCTGTTGCAGAAAGTGCTGAAGCAGTGATGGAAAATGGAGGTTCATCTCCAGAAGAGGCACAAGAAATCTGATTGCCTAAAATTCAAAAAGTTCAAAAATTGCCAAAGCATGATTAATCAAAAATCTTATTTATCACCTGCTTTTTATGACCTGTTGCACGAGGTGACGGTCAGGTGGTCATTGGAATAATGGGTTAAATAGTTACGATTTCTCTAATAAAAGCAATTTAAGCTTCTGCATTTTTTGAAATTTTGCCAATTACAAAAATTTAGGCACTTTATAAAAAACACTGCTTACAGTTTTTCCTGGTGAAGAAAAATAGAAAAGGAAATATTGGAGCCCATGTTTCGCTTTGCTAATCCGGAATTCTTGCTTTTGTTAATAGTTATTCCTTACTTTGTCTATTGGCATTTCCACAAGGGCAACCGACGGAGTGTTACATTGCAATACCCTAACCTTGAGCTGGTAAAAGCTGTCGGTAGTTCTCGGTGGAATCGCTATAGACATATTCTTTTTGGCCTGCGGATATTAGCATTAGCATTGCTGATTATTGCCTTGGCACGACCTCAATCGGGTGCCAAACAGGAAGAAATCACTACAGAGGGAATTGACATTATTCTGGCGATGGATATTTCCAGCTCTATGTTGGCTGAGGACTTTAAGCCCAAGAACCGTTTGGAGGCAGCCAAGGTAGTGGCCGCAAAATTCGTCCGTGGGCGTAAAAACGACCGCATTGGCATGGTTATTTTTGCTCGACAAAGTTTCACTCAATGCCCATTGACACTCGACTATGGTATCGTACAGAATTTTATCAAAGACATTCGGGTGGGGCTAATTGAAGATGGCACGGCAATCGGAATGGCTATCGCCAATTGTGTCAATAGGTTACGGGATAGCAAAGCCAAAAGCAAGGTAGTTATTCTTTTGACCGATGGAGTGAACAACGCTGGTGAGCTTGATCCGATTACAGCAGCGCAAATAGCTAAAGCTATGGGAATTCGTATTTACACCATTGGGGCGGGGTCAAAAGGTACGGCACTTTATCCTGTCGATGACCCTTTCTTTGGCAGACGTTACCTGCCTATGCAGGTAGAGATTGATGAAAAACTGCTGAAAGAGGTTGCCCGAATCACAGGCGGCAAATATTTTCGTGCTACTGATCGAAAATCACTAGAACAAATTTATGATGAAATTGGAAAAATGGAAAAAACCAAAATAGAGGTTAAAGAATTCACGCGTTACGCAGAATTGTTTGTGTATTTTCTAATAGCTGGCCTGGGAGCATTGGTGCTGGAATTGGTTTTGACTAACACCAAATTTCGCAAGATTCCGTAGTGTGATAAAATCGCAAGCTGTTGGATTTACATTTATTTGGGGAATTTGAATAATTTTAGAATGCTAATGTAAATATCAAATATCAAAATGAAAAATTACAAATCAAAGTTCAAAAATCACCACTCTTCTGCTATCTGTTTGAATTTTGATATGCAATTTTGATGTTTCGTTTTTAATTTTTAATTTGTCAAAAATCTCTTGTTATCAAAGATTCCGTTGTTAATACTACAGAATTTGTGAAATAGAAGGTGCACAGAGGATGTTTCGCTTCGCAAATGGAAATATGTTGTATCTGCTGGTTTTGATTCCGGCAACTGTGATTTTTTTCATTCTGGTTACCAAAAGCAAACGCCGAGCTTTGGAGCGATTTGGCAATCTGGTACTTCTGGAGAGGTTGATGATAACCCGCAGTTCACGGCGACAAAATCTGAAAATTGGTTTAATCATTCTTAGCCTATTTTTCTTTATTCTGGCTCTGGCACGTCCTCAGATCGGAACCAAGCTGGAAGAAGTCAAGCGCAAAGGTGTCGACATTTTTGTGGCTATTGACGTCTCTTTGTCCATGAAAGCAGAGGACATCAAACCCAATCGTTTGGAGAAGGCTAAGCATGCGGTAGCGAGCTTTATTGATAAGCTCAAGGGCGATCGTATTGGCCTCATTGTATTTGCTGGCGATGCTTATGTCCAATGTCCCTTGACACTCGATTACAGCGCTGCTAAAATGTTTCTGGATGTCATAGACACAGATTTAGTACCAAAACCTGGTACTGCTATTGGCAAGGCCATTACTTTGGCGATGAAATCATTCGTAGAGAAGGAACGTAAGCATAAAGTATTGCTTCTCATCACCGATGGCGAAGATACCATTGAAGATCCACTTAAGATGGCTGAGATGGCAGAGAAGGAAGGTGTGGTAATCTATACTGTGGGGATTGGTTCACCTAAAGGGGTACCAATCCCACTTTATGATGGAAAGGGAAAGCGGGTTGGATTCAAAAAGGATCGCCATGGTGAGATAGTGTTGACCAAGTTGGATGAAATCACTCTGGAGAAAATTGCTTTGCAGACTGGTGGCAAATATTATCATGCTACCCCTGGCGAGATGGAGCTTGGTAAAATCTACGACGACATTTCTAAAATGGAAAAAAAAGAATTGGCGTCACGTATTTTTTCTCAATACGAAGATCGGTTCCAGTATTTTTTGGCAATTGGAATTGTACTGCTAATATTAGAACTTGCCATCCCTGAGCGCAAAAAAGTAAAGACAGAATGGCAGGGCAGGTTTGTGTAAAATCAACATGGAAATAAATTTTCGTGTCACACTTAAAAAGTAGGAATCACAATAATGTGGGACAAAAAGATTTTTTCTGTAGTTGTCATCTGTCTTTTGGCAATCCATTCTGTTCAGGCAGGATCAGTACATTCTAAAGTAAAAGAGGGAAACAAACTGTTTGCCGAAGGTAAGTTTGATGAGGCTTTAAATCGCTATCAGGACGCCTTGCTTTCCGATCCCGAGTCGCCTCTGATTCACTACAACATTGGCAACACCTTATACAAGAAGAAAAAATACGAAGAAGCCATTCGTTCCTTTCAAAAGGTTATTGGTACCGAGAACGTGACCCTGGAGGCTAATTCTTACTACAATATGGGAAACTGTTTGTATCGATTGGGGAAATTGCCAGAAAGTAT
>MZGM01000065.1 GCA_002085035.1 Candidatus Zhuqueibacterota bacterium 4484_219 | reverse complement strand
TTCATGGAGTAAACCTGACCATTGAGGAAGGTACCGTGCATGTGATATTTGGTCCCAATGGTTCAGGTAAGACTACCCTTGTGGGTGCCATTATGGGGTTACCTCAATATAGGGTGACCGATGGAGACATAAAGTTCAAGGGAGAATCTATTACTTCCCTACCAGTTCACAAGAGAGCAAAACTGGGAATTGGCCTGGCTTTCCAGCGACCACCGGCAGTCAAAGGAGTGAGTCTATTTTACCTCTTGAAAGCGATTAAAGGAAGCGAAAACGACATCCTTGCTGCTGCCGATAGCATGAATCTGAAAGATCACCTCCATCGGGATATCAACAAAGGGTTTTCCGGCGGCGAAATCAAACGCTCCGAAATCCTTCAGATGAGATTGATGAACCCTGCTCTGCTCATGTTAGATGAACCGGAATCCGGCGTAGATTTCGAAAATATCCTTCTGATATCCGAAATCATCAAAGAAATATTGGAGAAAGAAATCAGTATCACTAAACGAAAAAAATCAGGTCTGGTCATAACGCACACTGGTTTCATAATTCAACACATTCAGGCAGATGTAGGGCACGTTATTCTTGATGGCAAAATATTGTGCTCTGGTAATCCTCAGGAGATATTGGGACGTATTAAAAAATATGGATTTGAAAAATGTGCGGAATGTCTGTAAAAACAGGAGGGAGTAATGAAGTTGTCTAAAAGCGACATTCAGAAACTTCAAAGGGTGGGATATGATTCAACGGGAGACATACCTCGGGCAGGGACTTTTTTGACTAAGGACCATGAGATTCTTTCCTCAGAAAGAAAAGATGCGGGTCTGGAAATACTTCCCCTCAAAGTAGCTTTAGAAAAGTATTCCTGGGTGGAAAACCTTGCTTTTGGGTTGGTGCCCGACGAAAAAGATAACTACACAAAGCAAATCGCCAGTCATCCTCCAGTAGGGTATTTCATCCGGGCATTTCCAGGGGCTAAAATAACCCAACCTGTTCAATCTTGTTTTTTCATCAAGACTGACAGATTTTCCCAGATGATTCACAACATTATTGTGGTTGAACCCAACTCAGAATTGCATATTATCACTGGTTGTACTACTGCAGCCTACATAAAACAGGGAAGCCACATAGGTGTAACTGAGTTTTACATAGGAGAAAACGCCAAACTTTCCTACACCATGATTCACGATTGGGCACCTCAGGTGCAGGTTTTTCCCAGAAGTGCTGCATTATTAGAAGCAAGTGGGACCTTTATTTCCAACTACATAGCTCTTACTGCAGCTGAGTTGGTGCAAGCATATCCAATGGCAACAGTTAAGAAAAATGGCATAGCCCGATTCAACTCAATAATCTATGCTCCTCAGGGTTCACACTTCGACATAGGGGCTGGAGCCAAGTTGGTAGAGCCAGAAGCCAAGGCCGAGATTATCAGTCGCGCCGTTTCCAGTGGAGGACAGATTATCGCCAGGGGATATTTGGAAGGTAGTGCGGCGAATACCAGGGGACATATGGAATGCAACGGGCTGCTTCTACGGGATGAAGGTTCTATCCATGCTGTGCCGGAACTGAAAGGGAATTTCTCGCAAACCGACCTTTCCCACGAAGCAGCGGTAGGCAAGATC
This sequence comes from Candidatus Zhuqueibacterota bacterium 4484_219, assembly GCA_002085035.1. GTDB lineage: Bacteria > Zhuqueibacterota > JdFR-76 > JdFR-76 > 4484-219 > 4484-219. The sequence goes on along the minus strand of MZGM01000065.1, from coordinate 5,346 downwards.
GCCGACGAAGAAATCCATTACCTTATGACCAGGGGATTGGACGAAGACACTGCCACCTCGCTCATTGTACGAGGGTTTTTGGATGTAAGGCTAAAAGGATTACCACCACAATTACAGAAAGACATTGATGTAATGATTGAAAAGGCAAGTCTGAAAAGTACTATGTAAGTAAGCTACTATGGTTTGCCAAGCATAGCCGAAAGTTTTTTAACTTCTTTTTTAGATTGTAAAATGCGAAACAAAGCATGAATTGGCTCTGTGCCCGAGCCAGCCAAAATCCCGGTCAAAATCTGGTCTAACACCGAACTGGTAGATATGAGCTTCAATTGTTGCAGCATACCAAGGCGTAATTGAATACAGACCAACACTCCAATCGAAGAAGCGAAAATGAAAAGCAATATTTGAATAAACATCACCCGAGCTTTTTCTTTAAGTTCTTGCAGATTCTTACCCTCTGTTAGTCGGGAATCAATCTCATGAAGCTTGTTTTCGATTCTATTCCATAGAAATAACCATATCCGATTAAGAAATTTCCAACGTGGCCACAGCCATTTGAGGAAAATCATAAAAATTTCTACCAGGCGATTCAGAATTGTGGCCAGCACTAACAAAACAAAGAAAAAGGCAACCACCTTAACACTCTGGGTTTCAGCAACCTCAGTAATCGGCGGTTCTGAGGATTGGGCTACTACTAACCCCACCTCACTAATAAGTAAAGCTATTAAAATTCCAACGACGCATAGGCATATTCGCCTGATAGATAATCGTAGAATATTTTCACGGTTACACATAAATAAATTCCTTTTTCTTGAACTCTGCCAACTCTTGTTGCGCTGCAGGGGATTTTGCCCACTGCTCATAGATGGTCGATACTTTTCGCTTGAGCAAATCATGGGGGAAATTACTTCCTGGACAAACTGTATGTCCTTTTAGGACATCTCTATGGGGTAAGATATTGTGGAGCCCAATATCGTATAAGAGCATCCACAATGCGATTACCTGTGCTGCCATATCGAGCTGTCCCTCAGTGGGTGTTTTGGGTCCATATTTTCCATCTGCATTATTATTTCTTACCTTGGGGTCGGTTTCGAAATTTCCAACTAATGCAATTCCCAGCGAATTACCATTAGAAACCTTCCTTCCTCTCTTGCAATGATAACCAATGCTGTCCCAACGGCAATAGTTATGATATTTTGCATCGCCAGTAATAACGCAATGGTAGGATGGGTCAAGTGAATAACGTCTGCCACTGGCGGTACGGCGTTCTTTCCGCTCTATGGCTACAATTCTATCAAAAGAAGTATCATGATGTGTAGCAGTATGATGATAAACAATGTAGCTGGGATTATGCTCTCTCAGGCCATGACCTGGCCGGTCAGGATACAGACCACCATTATATTCAATGGGAATCTCTTTAGTCTCTGGAACTATCGCAAGTCCCAAGCGTTGGCGTTCTTCTTCGGCCAACTTAGCTGCAGTAGATTTTGCTTGGTCTTTAGCATTTTGTAAAAATGTAATTAGAGAGTGAATCGGTTCGGTACCACCACTAATTAAAATACCTGACAGGAAGATATCAATCCAATCGGCAATCTGTCCTTGATGAAAACCCAACAGGTAAAAAATACGTAAGTCACTTTTCCAGCAGAGAATGATGCCGATAATTGCACCTAAGGTTTGAAGTACTACTTGCTTGCGTAGTCGATTTTTCTGGGCCTGTTTGGGATTTTCCAATAGTTTAATTGAAGCAATCCGACCGATTAAAGCAGCATTTCCTCGGAATAGCCCGATTGACTCAAAGAGCAAGGAGATAAACTCCAGGATGCGTTCCAATAGTAGAGCTGGCGGCAAAAATCGGAGAATAACACTCAAAATGTGGTCCAAGTCAATAAAAAACTCCATTCCATTATCCCTTTATCCAGCAAACAATCGTTTTAAGCCACGTATTGCCTGTCTTGTTCGTTGTTTATTCTCTATCAGAGCAAATCGGACATAAGAGTCCCCATATTCTCCAAATCCGATACCAGGGGAAACAGCCACCTTTGCCTCCCGTAGCAGGAGTTTTGCAAATTCCAATGACCCTTGTTGGACAAAAGGTTCTGGGATCTTTGCCCAGACAAACATCGTGGCCTTTGGTACTTTTACTTTCCAACCGATTGAGTTGAGCCCTTGGCAGAGAGCATCTCGCCGCAAGCGGTACATGTCACATATTTCAGTAACACACTTCTGATCGCCCTCTAATGCCACAATCGCAGCCACCTGAATGGGAGTAAAAATTCCATAATCTAAATATGATTTCATGCGAGCGAGGGCGCCGATTAGCTTTTGATTTCCACAGCAAAATCCAACCCGCCATCCGGGCATATTGTAACTTTTGGAAAGTGTGTAGAATTCTACTGCGCATTCTTTAGCGCCCGAAACTTGAAGGATTGAAGGTGCCTGATATCCATCAAACACAATATCAGCATAGGCTAAATCTTGTATGACCCAAATTTTGTTTTCCTTTGCAATTTGAACAACTTTTTCAAAAAAATCAAGATCCACACATTGGGTGGTCGGATTTGCTGGAAAGTTGAGTACAAGAACTTTTGGAGTAGGCCATGAATGCCGGATTGCCTTCTCGAGTTCCTCAAAAAAGTCGTAATCATCTAAAACAGGAATATGACGAATATCAGCTCCAGCAATCACAAAACTATATGAATGGATTGGATAAGTTGGATTAGGAACCAGAACCACATCGCCTGGTTCAACGACCGACAAAGCCAGATGAGCAATTCCTTCTTTAGAACCAATTGTTACAATCGCTTCTTTTTCAGGGTCTAATTCGACTCCATAACGTCTTGCATACCAATTACAGATAGCCTTTCGTAAACGAGGGATACCTCGCGATTGTGAATAGCGGTGGGTGTCATTCCGTTTTACTACCTCTATTAATTTTTCCACAATGTGTGGCGGGGTAGGCTGGTCGGGGTTCCCCATGCCGAAATCAACAATATCTTCTCCCCTGACCCTTGCTTCATATTTGAGTTTATTAACGATATCGAAAACATAAGGTGGTAAACGCTTAATTCTTGGGAACTCCTCACTCATAGCTCTAAAACTCTCCTCATTAATTAGAACCAAAACCGCAATAAAACGAATTTTCAATTTACTGCTACAAATATAAAAAGGCATCGACCACAAAAACAGTCATGCCTTTCTCTCTCTATATTAAGTAAAATTAACAGAATTTCGAGAGGCAAAAATAGTTGGTATGAAGAGGTCTTGCTGAATTTATTCTAATGGTTTCTTTAATTCTTCTTTTAGAAGTTTGCCTGGTTTAAAATGCGTCTTACGACGTGGTGGCACGTAGACAATCTCACCGGTGCGAGGGTTACGTGCTTTTGGTTTAGCTTTAGTAGTCTTAACTTCAAAAACCCCAAAATCACGAATCTCAATTCGTACTTCGGGGTTAGCCTCTGACATAATCTCGCGCAGAGTGGTAAACAATGTTGAGACAGTCTTCTCCACTCGGGGAAGCTTTTCTCCAAGTTTTTTGGATACACGTTTAGCAACCTCACGTTTTGTTATCGTTTTTTTCATCGGCCACTACCTCCTTATTTATGTTTTTGAACAAAGACAATCAAAATTAAGAATTTAATTCCAAAAATGCAAGAGGAAAATTCACTAAATTTATTTTTTTCTTTCTTTCAGATAAAAAATAGCAATCATTCCCATCACGATAAGGCTGAAATACAATAGAATAACCAGCAATTCCGGTGATGAACGAAAAATGAGCTCGTAGCTAATTCCAGCTATGCCGATAGTGCTGTAAATAATACCTCTTAGGGTAAATTTGTCCATTTTAAGGGATTTCCAAAAACAGATGGGTTCTATTGTTGGCACGCAATACCAGAAGGGTTAGTATGTCTCCGGATTTGGCACGGCGGATGAGCTTTTCTAAACTGTTAGCATTACCAATTCGTTGATGATTAGCTTCAAGTATGATGTCCCCCCGTTGCAAACCAGCATCATAGGCAGCACTAAATGCTTCTACTTCTTCCACTACTACCCCTTTGCCGTGGCGAACATTCTCATCGGTACCACCCAACTCTCTGGCCTCCTGGCGAGTTAACGACCGAAATTTGACCCCAAGATTACTGTGTTTCTGTTTATTTTCTTCACTTTCAGATTCTGTTAAATTGCTAAATGGGGGTAATTCACGTTCTGCTAAAGTCACAGAAATGGTCAACTTTTTGCCGCTACGCCAGAGAGTAAGTTGAACTATCTCACCTGGTTTATGGCGTGCTATGTAACTCTGCACCTCATTTGGGCGATTAATACTCTGTCCATCTAATTCTAATAAAATGTCTTCTGGACGAATTCCAGCATCTTTTGCCGGACCATCCTTCAACACATTGTCGATAAACACACCCCGATTTTTCAGTTTTTCCAGACCATACACCTTTGCCTTTTTTTCATCCATTGGTAACATAGCAATTCCCAAATACGGCCGTACTACTCGCCCTTTAGTAATTAAATCTTCCATAATTCTTTTTGCCAGATTGATGGGAATTGCGAATCCATAGCCTTCGTAATAGCCGCTGCGAGTTTTGATCGCAGTATTTACTCCAATAACTTCAGCTCTGAGATTAACCAGAGCACCTCCGCTATTACCAGGGTTAATAACCGCATCGGTTTGGATGTAGTTTTCGATGCCAAAATTGTCGGTAATAATCTGCACCTGACGGCCGACGGCACTGACAATACCAGCGGTCACAGTAAACGACAGCTCTAAAGGATTCCCTACCGCCAATACCCACTGTCCCACTTCTACAGAGTCGGAGTTCCCCAACTTAGCAACTGGCAGATCTTGGGCTTCGATTTTCACTGCCGCGACCTCAGTTAAGGGGTCAATCCCGATAAGTTTAGCTTTGAAAGTGCGATCGTCGTAAAGCCTTACTTTAATATTTTCGGCATGGCTTACCACGTGAGTATTGGTCAAGATATAGCCCTTGGGATTAACGATTATTCCCGAACCAACTCCTCCCTGCCGGAATTCCTTAGGTGTTTTGAAGCGAAAGAAAAATTTCTCATTGAAATAATCCCAAAAGTCTTTGTGTTTATTTGGATAGGGTGATAGGTCGGAATAGTTTACTCGCTGCACAGCAGAAATGCTGACTACAGTAGGGAGCACTTCTTGGGCAACAGCAGTAAAAGCACGCTCGGTATTCTGGAGCTGCAAAACAGCAGTCGAAGATTCTTTTTGTGAACCCAAAACGATACTTTTTTCTACTGGTCTGGGATAGTACAGAGCCACCCCTGGTTTGGTTGTGTCCCATCGAACGGTTAATCCAATACCAATAATTA
>MZGM01000064.1 GCA_002085035.1 Candidatus Zhuqueibacterota bacterium 4484_219 | reverse complement strand
ACGTTCACCCATTGTCTAAGATTAACAAACGAGTTCATTTTAACGGCTAAAAGCTTCGCGAATAGTAAAATGTTCTTGCCAAAAATAGTAGAGTCCTGCCACTGTCAAAGGAATAAAATTAAGTAAATGGAGTACAATAGCAAAGCTAAAAGCTGAACTGGCTTCAATCCCATAGAGGCTTAGTCCTACCATGCAAAAATAGTGATAAGTACCAATGTAACCCGGAGAAGAGGGGATTGCCACGCTGAAACCAACCATCACTAATATCACAATACTTGCTACCCAGGGTAAATTCTGATTGTGGTGGAACCCGAAAGCAAAAATTGTGCATTGAACAGTTGCAATGTAGCAACTCCATATTAATATTGATGTAAGTACAATAACAGGATAATGTCGAGGCTGTTTTAACGAAAGAAATCCCTCCAGTAGCGAACGGGAAAACTTCTGTAGTCGGTCGGAAAGCTTTTGTGGAAGAGGGCGGCTACAGAACAAGACGAATTTAAGTGTAGCTTCTGTACGATAGACAAGTGCGCTAAGGAAAATAATTCCCCCCATCGTGATACCAAAGATAACATAACTACTCTGCTGCACATAGTCAGGAAACGGCTGAAACAAAACAGTTATGGCAAAGATTAGCAATAACGTCAGCACATCCAGGATGCGTTCCACCATAATGCTTGCCAAGGCAGAAACGCTCGAAACCCTTGCAGTGCGACCGACAGAATAAGCCCGAAGCAATTCTCCCAAATGTGCTGGGAATATATTGTTGGCCATGTAACCGATCATCAATGAACTAAACAGGGCTTTTAGGTTTACTCTTTTTATTGGACGTAAAAAATAGCCCCATCGTACCGCACGGATCCACAAACTCAAGAAAACGAACAAAAGTGCTGGTAACAGATACCAACAGTTCAACTGGCCGAATGCGTGTAGCATCTCTTCGACATGAATCTTCCGAAAGGCTAAATAGACAAATAAGGAGCTGACCAAAATGCCTAATAGTAGTTTTGTCTTAGTTGACTTCATTTTGATAGTTATAAAACCAAGAGGTTATTGACCTACACATGGAAACGGAAAAAAACAATGTCACCATCGTGAATAACGTAGTCTTTACCTTCCAGGTGAAGGGCGGCCATTTCTCGGACTTTTGAAATTGAACCATATTTTTGGTAATCGTTAAAATGTACAACTTCAGCACGGATGAATCCACGTTCCATATCAGTGTGTACAACACCGGCGGCTTTCTGTGCGGTCGTTCCCTGGCGAATAGTCCATGCCCGTACTTCGTTGGTGCCAATGGTGAAAAACGAAATCAATCCTAACAGAGCGTAAGATTCGCGAATTAGTTTTTCTACTGCTACTTCCTTGATTCCCAAGTCCTGACGGAATATCGCCGCATCTGCCGCCTCTAGTTGAGAAATCTCCATTTCAATTTCAGCAGAGAGAGCAGCAATTCTAGTACGAGGACGGTTAGCATAGGATTGTAAAATCTGCAGTCGTTGTTCCTCTTGACCAATGTGCTCTTCTCCGATATTTAAAACAATAAGTAAGGGTTTAGCACTCAAGAACTGATAGCCACGAATTAGTTTGTTTTCCTCTTCGGTTAATTCTAATTCACGAAGGGGTTTTTCATTTTCCACAAAGCCTCGACATTTTTCGAGAACCAACAACTCTTTCTCATCTTTTGCGTCTTTACGTTTTGCTATTTCCTTTTGTAAACGGTTGATGCGAGTTTCCAGAATAGCCAAATCGGACAGCAAAAGCTCCGTTTCCACAATCTGAACGTCCTGTTGAGGATTGATCTTTCCTTCTGGATGGGGGACTCTATCGTTGGCAAAATCTCTTACTACTAATAACAACGCTTCGCAGTTGCGCAACTGGTTAAGAAGTTCATCAAGAATTGTTACCGATCGAGTAGCCCCCTTTGCTATTCCTACTACATCAACATACTCCACAATAGTTTGAATTTTTTTGTGTTCCGGATAGCTTTGATGAATAAAATCCAACCGGGCATCAGGCACCTTTACCGTCCCCAAGTGTGATTGCCGTCCCCCGGAAAAACTGCTGGTTTCTACCTGAGAGCCTGTGAGCACATTGAATAATGTCGTCTTGCCTGACAAAGGCAATCCGATAACACCAATTCGCATAATCTTCCTCCCAAGGTTAGATTAAATTCCTGACGGGGAATGGCTAAATAATCATTGAATTATTTGTGATTTGTTGCCAGCTCCTCAAGAGTTTCAATGATTGCTGCAGCCAGCAGTGGGATCATTATCTCATGATGGCCAGTAAAATTGTAGCCTTTGCCTCCGGCCATAGTAGGACGTTGCACTACATTAACTCGGGGTCGATAGTGGGGTAACATGTCGAAGTTAGCGGTGTAAAAGTGAGTGACTTCATAGCCAAGATTACGAGCAACAGTTAATGCTTTGAGGAAAACTTCAGGTAATATTACACATGAGCCTACGTTAGCTACTATTCCACCGTGGTTGGAATCTGTAGAGTTGGGTAAATCCGTAGAGATTTTACCGCCAAGTTGAGTTACGATCTGAGCTAAGATGCGAAAATCACGTAAGCTAAGTTCCCCGATAGCGGCTCCGTCAGCATTGGGATGCTGATGCATGATATCTGTGCCCAGTCCCACGTGCACTGTTACCGGAAGATTTAATTGATAACCTTTAGCCAAAAGACTGAGATGGCAATAGGGTGGTAAATCTTGAGAAATACGTTGTCCTAACGCTTCGCCGTAACCCAGGTTTTTTTTTCTAGCCAGAGAGATGGTTTCGTTAATAATTTCGGCAGTTTCTTTTACCATGCCAAACGATCCGTTTTGTAAGTTGGCGGTAACATCTTCCGACGTCTGTCCCCAGTATGCCAATTCGACATCATGAATAGCACCAGCACCATTTGTGGCCAAAGCTGTGATGACACCTTTTTCCATTAAATCGATAATAATAGGATTTAAGCCACATTTAATGGGATGCGCTCCCATCATCCAGATAAATGGTTTGTTTTGTCGATGAGCCTTCACTACATGGGTAACAAATTCATGAAATTGTGCTCCAACAAGAATCTTGGGTAGGGAATTCCAAAACTGTTTGAAAGACATGCCGTGGTGATAAGTAATTATTTGGACATATTGCGTACCAAAGATTATTTTTACTTTAGTCAGTTACTACTCCCTTGTAATCGGTCAATTCAGCGACGATTGACCCGATCACAATTTCGCTTTTCATCAATACTGGCATTCGACGACGATCGTCAGTTAGCCAGACCTTTAGGCTTCCTTTTTGCTGGAAAATACCAGTGCTTTTAAGGATGGGTTTCACCACGATGCAATCAAAAACGCCTGCTGGCACTTTGACCCGCTCTCGTCGTAATACCTTGACCTCCAAAGGATAGATTTTGCCACTCGCATAGTTATCTACAGCAATTGATGTTCCCACAATTAAATCCTGGGTACGAACGTAATACAACGCGGACGATAGACTTTTCGATTTTGCACCCTGGTAATTTCTGGAATTTCCATCACTGCAGTACCCGCATGCAGCGGTCCCCAGCGGATTAAAAAAGTCAATTTTTCACCCACTCGAAAGGATGAATTGGGAATTCGGCGAGGGTAATATATTGTTTTTTCCAGGGTAACTGTGTCATTTAATCCTAAATTTGCATCTGCTGCTTTGGAGCTATCACTTACAACTACCTTATTGTTCCCGTTCGATGTGAATGGGGATAAAGTCTGTCCCTGACTGAGGGGAGCCCATAAGAAAGATAAGATTTGAACCGTCACAACTGTCCATAAAGTTAAGATTATTTGTTTCACCTTGATCTGTACTCCCTAAGTTAAGTTACAATACCTCTAATATTTATTTCGGCCATTTTTAGCACATCTTTAACACTTATTTTGTCCATACAATTATAGTGGGGACAGCGCGAAGGATTGCATTTTTGACATTCCCCTACTGGAGGCATAACAACCGATGTCGGTTTTCCATAAGGGCCCCAACGGTCCGGGTGACAAGGTCGAATGGGACAATACAGGCCAATTACCTCCGTACCCATTGCCACTGCTAGATGTAGTGGGCCCGTACTATTTGCGATCAAAAGGTTCGCACGTCGCAGCAGTGCCCCCAACTCTTTTAACGACAACTGGCCGTCAAGCCGAAGAACAGGCGCTTTTGTTAAACGAAAAAATTCATCGATAAGCTTTTTTTCTGAATGAACCCCAGTTACCACAACCCGGACCTTATGCTGGTAAAATAACTCATCAGCTAACTGAGCAAATTTTTGCACCGGCCAGTTCAGAGCCGAACCACCACTGCCAGGGTGTAAAATTACCAGCGGCTGATTGGGATCCACTCCCTGATTAGCCAGAAGCGCTTCGATCCTTTCTTCGGCCTCAAGAGGGATGGTAAATAAAAACTTTACCTCCGGTTTTTCAATTCCCAGAGGGCGTAATAAAGAAAGATTGTACTCGACCTCATGACGCCGGGAAACTTTGCGATGCTCAAAAACACGTCGGTTGAAAAAGACCGAGTAGGCACGAAAACCCGTTCCAATGCGCTGGGGAATACCTGCTAACCAGCTCAATACTGCCCATTTGGCTTCTGGATGTAAGAAAATTGCCGTACCGAAATTTTCCTCACGCAGCCGTTGCAATGCTTTAAACCAGTTGCCGAACTCTTCTTCCACCAGGATACCATCTACAGCAGGATGACACTCCACAATTTCTTTAGTGTAAGACCGTACTAAAAAGAAAATTCGAGCTTGAGGAAAATGTTGCTTCAGAGCTACCGCAACTGGAGTAGAAAGGATCACGTCCCCTATCCGGTCAGTACGGACAAGCAAAAATTTTTCACTCTCTATCAAAATAGATTGTCCTGGTGATGAGAAGTTTTAAAAAATCTCTCTGCGCTCTAAAAAAATGGACTTTCTTATGAATTCGTATCTACCAATTGTAATAGGCGCGGTAAAATGCGACGGATTTCATTTTCTAATTCTTGAAAAACCCGACGGTAAAAGCCTTGTGGCCGACCGATCGGGTCAGGTACGTCAGTATGCCGGCGTCGATTGGGCTTTCGATCAAAGCTCTTCAATAGAAAGACATTGTCCCGATATTGTGGATAGTGTTGGGCAATGTATTGATAATGTTCTTTGGCCATCACAAAAACAATGTTTGAATTACGTAACAGCGATTCCGATAACTCCTGTGCTCGATGTTTGGAAATGTCGATTCCGTGCTCTTTGGCCACAGCAATAGCTTGGGACGATGCTGGGCTGTTCTCAATAGCAGCAGTGCCAGCCGAGGTTACTTTTACCTTCGAGCGGTAATCTTCTGGCAACAGATGCTCAAGGATCCCTTGTGCCATCGGACTGCGACAAGCATTGCCCGTGCAGACAAACAGCACTTGATAAAGTTTATTGCTCATTTATGAGAACATCCTGAACAGCTTCATAGACCATATCAACTGTAATTTCGTTCATACATTCAAAGGTCCGAATGGGACATTTTTTACTGCCATGATTACTACAGGGACGACAAAGCAGTTTTTTCTCCACTATTCGATGTTTTTCTTTTCCATAAGGGGAAAAACCAAAACTGGGCACAGTAGGACCAAATATGGCTACTACGGGTGTGTCCATAGCAGCACCTAAATGAGCAGGGGCACTATCGTTGGAAACCAACACTCGGCAACGTCGAATTGCTTCTGCCGACTGACGCAAGTTGAGACGACTAATTAAATTGATTACTTGCCCCTTGCATTCTATTTCAATCTCTTTGCCAATCTTTTGATCATTAACACCGCCTATCAATACTATAGAATGTCCTTCCTGGTGAAGTTGTTTTGCCAGTGCTGCAAAACGCTCGCTAAGCCAACGCTTGGTCGGCCATACAGAGCCAGGGGCTAAGGCAATAGCATCCTGAATCTGATACTGTTGAAAAAGTTGATCCACTAAAATCTTATCCTCATCAGTAGGGAAAATACGGGGAGCGACTCCTTGGGTAGCACCAATCCCTAATACTGAAAGCAAAGTAAGGTTTCGTTCTACTTCGTGGCGTTGAGTTGCATAGGGTACTTGTTGGGTGTAGAGAATTGTTGCCGGGCTACGATCAAATCCTGCTCGTACTGGAATGTGGCTAAAAAATGTTAATAAAGCACTGCGCCATGAACGATGGGGTAAAAGTGCCAGGTCAAAATTCATCTTTTTAAGACGTTTGGCAAGTTTCAACAAACTCCAAGGCCATCTTTCCTTGCCGTGTTTATCGTAACAAATAATATGATCTACAAATGGATTGTTTTCAAGCAATTCCCTAGTTGTAGGAGTAACCAGAAAACTAACTTCTACTTGTTGGAGTTTTTCTTTAAGTATCTGAGCCATCGGTGTGGTTAAGATTACATCTCCAGGGTAAGCAGTTTGGACAATTAAGATTTTGAAAATTTGCGTATTCATTTTAAGTATCAATTAATAGAAACTTAAATGTTTATTAATTGTCTTAGGAAGTTTAAATAAAATGTAAATTACTCAGTTTTTGGCGAACTTTTCCATCTTCGATGCATCCAGAACCATTGGTGAGGATAGGTTCGAACCTCAGCTTCCAGAAGATTGGTGAAGGCCTGGGTAATTTGCCGAAGTGCCTCGAAGTAATCCAGTTTACGGTACTGTTCAACATCGATCGGTCGAAAAGAAGTTCGGTATTTGTTTCCATTGAACACACAGCTGACATAAATCAATTTAGCATTAGTACGTAAGGCGAATACTGCTGCACCTGCCGGTGCAGAAACCAGAGTTCCAAAGTAATTAACAAAAACTCCATCTTTGCCGGCGTCTTGATCTGACAATAATATTACAAATTCACCTTTTTTCAACGCTTGCAAAATTGCTTTGGCTGCCTCTTTGCGACGAAATATCTTCATCCCGGATGCAGAGCGATATTCATTCATCCAATGATCTATGAGTGTATTGCGCTGGTCTGCGACTATTGCTGTTAAGGGGTATCCCTGGCGACTGATAGCTGCACCCAATATTTCCCAATTGCCAAGATGACCGCCCACTAAAATTGCCCCTTTACCAGTTTTTCGTACCTCGTCTAATATTTCCTTGTCATTGAAATCGACAAAATCTGACAACTCGTGTTGGTAAAAACGGGGGAAATTCAGGTACTCAATGGCAACACGAGAAAAATGAACATAATTTTGCCAAGCGATTCGTTTGATTTCTTTGAAGGATTTCTCTGGAAAAGCGCGACGAAGGTTGCTTAATACTACTCGACGCCGAACACGTGCCACGGAAAACAGCAAGAATCCCAGAACCTTACTGCATTGCAGCGCCAAGGGGTACGGTAATAGATGTACTACCCAGTTCAAAAATTTCAAACTAACATACTCTACCCGATTTCGCATTTCGTTAAACCTTATGTTTCATAATCTTCAGGCGATTGAAAATATTTTGTCTCCTGTTCCCATCTGTTCACAGTTCGTCGATTTTGTAACCGAATAATTATGAATGCTAACAATACCAGCAAAGGGAGTGCTGTCCAAAGGTAAAGGTTCGCGTCCAGTAAAAAATTCCAGCGATATTTTTGATGAAGATAGTTAAAAAAAATCTCTTCAAACTCGTATTGATCCATTCCAAAAGCTTGAGTGAAAGATTTTTGCCAATCAGGTTGTTTTTTTAGAATAGCAAAAAAGTTTCGTATTCCTGCCCAGTGCCATTTATTTATCAGGTATTGAACTGCCAAAAAGCTTTCAGCATAAGCTAACTGGGCTTTGCCCAATTGAAAACGCAGAACGTCATCTACTTCGTCTAATGACAGTAGCGACTTGGTAAGTAGGGCGCGGGAGACAACAACGTGGTAACGCGATGTTTTCTGTCCAGAGACCAGTACTGCTGTTCCTTCATCGAACCAACGAGGTATTTTTACTCCTTTAAGCCCGTGCCCTAACCAGGCGTGCCAGAGTTCGTGTCGCAATACCGACGTTAGCTCTGTCGGTTCAATGTTAGCCGTCTGCAAAATTATCACTCCAAATTGAGGCCGTGTTACTCCTTTGCTCCAGGTGGGAATCGTGCCGCTTGTTAATAGGTCAAATTCAGTCTGGTTCTCACAGAGGAAGATGCGTAGACTGTCACTTCCTTGCAAATTGGTCAATTGCCTATATTCTGGTAGTGTGTGTAGAGTGACCTCTAAAAGAGATTGGACAAAGGACTCGCTTCCAGAGTGATAAAACAGGTAGATATTCCCGTGTCTAATAATCTGCCAGCTCTTCGCTCCCAGCAATTGGGAGGAATGCAGAAATAAGAAAACAATCATTAATTTTACAAGTCGTTGGTACATGGTTTAATAAAGATACTAAAAAACAGGAACAAAAGTCAAGTTTTTTCATATCGGGCGAGAGATTACTTTTGAAGAAGCAGTGGTAAGGCAGTGATGATTACAGGGATGTTATTAGCGAACAATTGGCAAGCCATACTTTTTAGCTTTGCGATAAATTGTAGCCCGCCCGATGCCAAGTTTTCGGGCAGTTAGCGAAATGTTCCCCTCACATTCGAGAAGAGCTTTTCGTAAAGCCTCTTCTTCAAGTTTCTCGATCCAAGTGTTAAGGGTACTGCTGGTGTTTACTACAATTTTTTTCTCACCAATAGAGCGCACATTTGGCGGTAGATCTTTGGCGGCAATCTCGTCACCAGAGGCCAGTACTACACCTCGTTCGATAGCGTTCTCTAATTCCCGTACGTTACCCGGCCAATTGTAAGCCATCATCACTTCGAGAGCTTCTGAAGAGATTGAATGAACCTCTTTGCCTTCCCGTTGGGCATATTTTCCCAGAAAATATTGTGCCAGTAAAGGGATGTCTTCCTTACGTTCGCGCAAAGGTGGAATTTTAATAGGAAAAACACTAAGGCGGTAGTACAAATCTTCCCGAAATTGTCCCTTCTTTACCTCTTCCTCAATATCTTTGTTAGTGGCAGAGAGTATCCGAACGTCTACCTTTACCAATTCATTCCCGCCTACACGTTCAAATTCTCTTTCCTGCAACACTCGTAGGACCTTTACCTGGGTGGCGGGACTCATTTCGCCGATCTCATCAAGGAAGATTGTGCCACCGTGCGCCTGCTCGAATTTACCGATACGACGAGCAACAGCGCCGGTAAACGCTCCCTTTTCATGGCCAAATAATTCACTTTCCAATAACGACTCTGGCAGGGCAGAGCAATTTACTGCTATAAAAGGTTTATTTTTGCGTTTGGCACTTTCAAAGTGAATAGCTCGTGCAATCAACTCTTTACCTGTACCGCTTTCCCCCTGGAGTAATACTGTAACATTACTGTCGATCACTTTAGAAACCGCTTTGAAAACTTCTTGCATCGGGCCACTTTGCCCAATAATATTTTTAAATTGGTAACGTTCTTGCAATTCCAATCTAAGTCGATCAACTTCCTCTTGTAAGGCACTATTTTTAATAGCATTTTTTACTGTCACCAACAAACGTTCGGCAGAGAATGGTTTGGTAAGAAAATCATAAGCACCTAATTTCATTGCCTGCACTGCGGTTTCGATAGTGCCGTGGGCAGAGATCATTACCACTGGTATTTTAGGATATTCTTCCCTTATCCGTTTTAGGGTTTCGATCCCATCGATACCTGGCATTTGAATATCGAGTAAAACCAAATCAGGAATTTCTTCGGTCAATACGCGCAGACAGGCTTCACCATTTGCTGCCATTAATACTTCATATTCTTTTTCACGGCGCAGATTTATTTCGATCATTCGACGAATATTTTTGTCATCATCAACAATTAAGACCCTGTAAACTTTTCCCACACTAAGTTTCCTCCCCACTAAGGTTAGTTCCCCAGGTTACAAGTTCTATTCAATAAGATATTAAATTTTTAAAACAAAATCAAGTCTCTCTTGAAGATTTCTTAGTCCTTTAATTATTTTGATTCGGATCCGAAGTAGCCAAAAGTTGTCAAAATTAAACTCGAGTTGGCGAATCTTGACTCCATCCTTTTCAGTAGTGACAAATCGACAAACTGGATAGCGATTTGCTAATTCTCGAATCTTTTTCAGGTTTTCAATTTTGTATCTATGATGGTCAGGAAAAATCAGCCATTCTTTAATTTCCGCACCTAATGATTTTAAAGTTTGATAAAGTAGCGTCGATGACCACTATTTCCAGATCCCGGAACAAGTTGCGATACTGAAAGCCATCATCCAGGAGACAAATTTCTGTTTTGTAACGGTCTACTGCTAATTTTCCCCCTCTCCATCTTTTTCTATCGACTATAATTGGAATATCCTTTAACCTTCGAGCTAACAAGTAAGGTTCATCACCGATATCGTCAGCGGAGTAGGGGAGTTGTGCTTTAGGCTCTAATAATATTTGTCCCTTACGTTTGCGGCGATAACCACGCGTTAACACTGCTACTTGTGCTCCTGTTTGGGTTAAATAATCTGCTAAAAATGCCACTACAGGTGTTTTTCCTACTCCACCAGCAACAATGTTTCCTACGCTAATTACCTTACATGGCAATTTTTGGACATTTCGCCAGCCATGGTCATAGAGCCAGTTACGAATTGAAATTATTAAACGATAAATAAATTCCAGGGGATAGAGCATCCAGAGAAGCAATCTATTTTGAAAAATAGGCATCTGCTGCCTTTTCTAATTTGATCATTTGTGTTTCTATTTGTTGTACTAAACGTATTAAGCTTTTCCCTTTTAGTTCAGGATTAATGTAGAACGGCTTTCCATAAATGACAACTGTTTTGGAGAAAGGTTTGGGCAAAACAAAACGGTCCCAACTGTTAAATTGAATCTTTTTTTCCGCTGAGAAGGTCAATGGCAATATGTAAGCGCCGGACTGCTGTGCCATATAAACTGTGCCTGGTTTGAAATGGTGTCGGGGTCCCCTGGGGCCGTCGGGAATAACAGCACACCATTTTCGCTGTTTGAGGCTGGCAACCATTTTATGAAATGCTTCTTTCCCACCGCGAGTGCTAGAACCGCGAATTGTCTGATATCCCAGTCGAAAAAGCGTTTGTGCAATCATTTCCCCATCCAGATGTTGACTGACCAGCGCCACAATACCCTGACGACGATGCAAAAAAATTGGTACCAGCATACGCCCGTGCCATAGGGCAAACACTATCCCTTTACCAGTAGTTGATAACTGTTCGAAATATTTTTGTCCTTCTAATCGCAAGCGTAGAGTTGAACCCAGAAGTAAAATCACTAACCATCCAAAGTGAGTGGCCAAGTAAAATTGTAATTTTTTAACGAAATTTTTGGGTTTCAAGTTCATTTGTCCATCAATTGAAATGCCATTTCAGCTACCCTTGCGGAAGCCCCTGGAGTCCCCAATTTGTATCTCACCTGTGCCAGTTCAGTTACCATACGTTGGTAATGTTCGGGAGAAGTTAAAAATTTACTAATGACTGGTACCAATTTTTCAGCGTGGAAATTGTTCTGGACAAACTCGGGCACAACCTGTTTGCCAGCAACTATGTTGACTAAACCGATATGATCAATCTTAATCACTCGTTTACCTATCCAATAAGAAGGGGGTGACACCCTGTAAACAATCACAAAAGGTGTCTGAAAATATGCCACTTCCAGGGTAGCAGTACCTGATGCTACGATAAGAAAATCAGCATAGGCCATCAAAGCGTAGTTTTCATCCACTAACTTGATCTCATCGTCGCTCAGTATATTTCGGTAAATAGATGCACTTACCGTGGGAGCTTTACAAATTAAAATTTGCAGATATGGGAATTGGCGTTGTAGCATTTTCGCTGTACGCACCATTTCTGGTAAAATTCGTTTTACTTCTTGATAACGGCTTCCTGGTAGCAAGCCCAATACTCTTACCTGGTTCGTAATTCCATAACGTTGGGAAAAAGTAGATTTGTCGACATCAGGCTTCAGTACATCCAACAGAGGGTGCCCCACGAACTGGGCTTGAATTCCATGTTGTCGATACAGTGTTTCTTCAAAATCAAATAATACGGCTATTTTATCAACGCGCTGTGCAATTTTCTTGATGCGGTTGCGACCCCATGCCCATACTTGGGGGCTGATGTAATAAAGTACAGGTATTCCATATTTCTTGGCTTGCTGCGCCAATTTTAAGTTAAAACCAGGATAATCAATAAGAATGAGCAGATCCGGACGTCTGTGGACCATTTCCCACCTTAAATGATACCATACACGTCTCACGAAAGGTAAATGTCGCAGTACTTCAGTAAATCCAATGAACCCCATTTCCTCGGTCGAGTACAGACACTGCATTCCTTCAGCGGCCATTTTAGGTCCCCCGATACCGAAAAGTTCCAGGTCAGTCTCTCGCTTTTTCAACTCCCGCACTAAACCCGAGCCGTGCAGATCGCCAGAGGCTTCGCCTGCTACGATTAGAATTCGACGCATCAAGTTATCCCAATACTTGCCAACGTAGTAAAATTACTAAGGTAACCAAGCCGAAACTAATGAAAGTGCTTCTCTCTGAGCGTAAAGCTTTTTTCAAGTCTGGCTTACGATTTTGATGAAAAGGGTATGAGCGACATCTGGGGATTAAGCGGGGCACCTGCTGGTAATATTTTTGGTAAGCTTCACCAAATTTTTCTTGGAGAAAATCTTCTTCCAATGAGATAATTAATCCATATTGGAATGCAAATAACCCTATAGCTAAAAGAAGCATCCATGGCATCCAGGCCCAGGCTGCGATGCAAAAACCACAAGTCAACAAAAAGTTGCCCAGATATAATGGATTGCGTACATGGGCAAAGGGCCCGGATGTAATCAACTCGTCACCCCCTACTTCACCAGTAGTACGGGTAGCACTACCAGCATAGCTTACTCCCCAAAGGCGCAGTAGTTCCCCTGTCAAAGCAATGGCTATTCCCACAGCGAACGAAATCCAGGTAGGATTTGCTAATACTAAAATTGCTATTAGCAAAGGAACTGGAGTGTAGCTGCGATGACGAAACAAAAATTGGCGGATGTCCATTTTTAAATCAATTTTCAACAACCTTAGTCAAATCAGAAAGTCTGTCACCGCCTCCCCTAACCCTTCTTCTGGGAAGAGAAGGGGGATCACTTTTGCTCCGATCTTACCCCTTCTCAGGGCCGGGGTAAGGTCTAAAAACAGACTTTCTCAATAGAATTGTTTTAACCCAGATTCTGCTGAAAAATGGCAATTACACAGAAAACGTGCTCCATTTTACCAGATTGTAGGAGGCGTCTCCAGACGCTGATGCAA
>MZGM01000004.1 GCA_002085035.1 Candidatus Zhuqueibacterota bacterium 4484_219 | reverse complement strand
GATTAACATTATTCCTATTGCAGATAGCAGTGCTATTATTCAGGTGCAGGGTATCGACTTTAAAAGCACCAAATCTGAGAAAATAAATCAGATGAGATAAAAAACATTTGCAATTTAACCAATTCCTATTTATTTTTTATTACAGTCAATTCTTTTAACTACCTTCAAACATTAGTCGAAAGACAAAATCTATTGTGCCCCTGGTAATGCAGGGATTGCTCGATTGGCAGAATGCGTAAATGTATCTAGTAGTGACGTTTTGGGGTTGGCTCAATTTGCGAAAAAATACGGTATCGACCTCACAGTAGTAGGTCCAGAAATCCCGTTAGTAGAAGGTATTGTTGACGAATTTGAAAAAGAAGGGTTAAAAATATTTGGACCTAATAAAGCCGCTGCTAAATTAGAAGGCAGCAAAGTCTTTGCTAAAGAGTTTATGAAAAAATATGGGATACCAACTGCCAAATATGAGGTTTTTGAAAATCTTAACAGTGCAAGAAATTACATTTGGGATCAGGAACCACCCATCGTAGTAAAAGCCGATGGTCTTGCCGCTGGCAAAGGTTCTGTTGTATGCCGCACTCTGAATGAGGCTCAAATCGCTCTGGAAGAAATGATGCTCAAACAGATCTTTGGTAAAGCTGGTAGGCGGGTAGTGATTGAAGAGTTTCTGGTTGGTGAAGAAGCCTCTGTTTTAGCCTTCACCGATGGCGAGGTGGTACTACCCATGACGCCAGCCCAGGATCACAAAGCGATTTATGATGATGACCTTGGCCCCAATACAGGAGGAATGGGTGCCTATTCACCGGCTCCTGTAGTAGATTCTCAAACCTTGCAATTAGTACAGGAAAAGATTCTGGAACCTACTGTACGCGGTTTAGCTGCAGAAGGCCGAAAGTACAAAGGGGTACTGTATGCCGGATTGATGATAACTAACGAGGGCCCAAAAGTAATGGAATACAATTGTCGCTTCGGCGACCCAGAAACCCAGGTAATTTTACCGTTGATGGAATCAGATTTAGTTGAAGCCACCCTGGCAGTAATCGAAGAACAGTTAGCAAGTTACCGTCTGCAACTTAAGAATCAATGGGCAGTTTGTGTGGTGATGGCTTCAGCTGGTTACCCAGGACCTTACGAACGCGGGAAGGAAATTTACGGTTTAGACCAAGACTTTGGCGATGGAGTAATTATCTTTCATGCAGGTACCAAAAAAGTAGATAATAAGATTGTGACCAACGGGGGACGAGTGTTGGGTGTTACAGCAGTAGCTGACCAGCTTAAAACTGCAATAGAAAAAAGCTACCAGGCTGGAGAATCTTAATCCGAAAGCTAAGTTCTATCTGCTTGATATTCGGGCGCCAGAGGTGGCAAAAGTGTTTGAATTTGAAAAAATAGACGTAGTTTGTCATCAAGCGGCGCAAATGGACGTACGTAAATCAGTGGCAGACCCAGGTTTTGACGCTGAGGTTAACGTGCTGGGAAGCCTGAATTTGCTACAAAATTCACTGAAATACGGAGTAAAAAAATTCCTTTTTGCCTCGACCGGAGGTGCTATTTACGGAGAGCAAGACTACTTTCCTGCCGACGAGGATCATCCAATACGGCCGGTGTCCCCCTACGGGGTGACGAAACTGACAGTAGAAAAATATCTTTTTTACTATCATCAGGTTCATGGATTGCCTTATGTGGCTTTGCGCTATGCTAATGTCTATGGCCCACGGCAAAATCCTCATGGTGAGGCAGGAGTAGTAGCGATCTTTACTGAAAAAATGTTAAGTGGTCAAAAACCCGTTATTAACGGCGATGGTCGTCAAACCAGAGATTTTGTTTATGTGGGTGATGTGGTAGAGGCTAACCTACGAGCATTAGAATATGAAAAATCCGACATTTTTAACATAGGAACAGGCATCGAAACTGATGTGAATACTATTTTTCACAAGTTGAATCAGATTATTGGCAGCAACACCCCCGAATGTCATGGCCCCCCTAAGGACGGGGAACAATTACGCAGCGTTATTGATTATACCAAAGCTAAAAAGCTTCTCGGTTGGGAACCTAAGGTCGATTTGCAGAGAGGCTTACAAGCTACTGTTGATTATTTCCGTAGCTCTAAATAGAAAAGAATGGCTGTAGAGAGAGAACATAGCTCAGATCAACTTCAAGGAGGGATTTTGTCGTCTTCGTCAAAAGACGACATGGGGATCATTGGCAAATCGCCTGTAATTCGCCAAATTCGCGAAACTATTCGCCAGATTGCGCCCACTAATATTCCAGTCCTGATTACTGGCGAAAGCGGAGTGGGTAAGGAATTAGTAGCTCATGCCATTCACAAGCATAGCCGGCGGGCAACTCGCCTGATGCTAACAGTCAACTGCGGAGCAATTCCGGAGGGAATTTTAGAAAGCGAACTTTTTGGCCATCAGCGAGGAGCTTTTACCGGAGCTGTGGAAACTCGTAAAGGATATTTTGAATTAGCCGATGGTGGGACGCTGTTTTTGGATGAAATCGGGGAACTGCCTATCGCTATTCAAGTCAAGTTGCTCAGAGTGTTGGAGACCAAGGAGTTTATGCGGGTGGGTGGCGGAAAAGTTCACCAGGTGGACGTCCGGATAATTGCTGCTACCAATAAAGATCTGGAAGCTGCTGTGCTTGAGGGCCAATTCAGAAAGGACCTATTTTATCGACTTAATGCTATTAAAATACACATTCCATCTTTAAGAGAACGCCGAGAGGATATTCCTCTATTAATCGAAGTTTTTACCAAAGAGTTTTGTCAAGAGAATAATTTGAAGTTCGAAGGATTTTCGCCAGAGGCGATCAAGATGCTCCAGAATCGAGACTGGCCTGGTAATGTACGCGAGCTTAAAAATTTTGTCCAAAGTGTAATCATATTGGAGCGTGGTCAACGTATTACACCAGAAAAGCTTACCAAACACTTATCTCCGGTCAATCAGCCTGAACGCAATTTACCGGTTCCTACTTATTTGTCTTCAGAGAAAGCGGAGCGCGAACTGCTCTATCGGGTTCTGCTCGAACTTAAATCGGATATGAATCAAATAAAAAATCTCCTTATGCAGCAATTTTATCCCCTACATCGTTCAGGCTCTCAACCTATCACCGTATATGAAGCTCCGGTACAGCCAGTGGTAGAAGAAAATGAAAAAATGGCGAAGCGAAAAGAAGAGCAGGTTTCGCTGCGTGACATGGAAAGGGAGCTGATTCGTAAAACGCTGGAACAATGTAATTGGAACAAACGCAAAGCTGCCCAAATCTTAAAAATTAGTGAACGTACTCTTTATCGAAAGATCGATGAATACAATCTGGAAACGGCCTCAAATTAATCTGTGGTTTCTGCAAATTTTCGAAACCGTTGGCATGATTTTGCTCTTGTTGCTGGGGGGATGTGCCTATTACTCTTTCTCTGGAAATACCCTTCCCTCGTACATCAAAACAGTAGCTATTCCACTTTTTGAGGATCAAACATCCGAATTTGGTATTAAGGAGAAATTAACTGATGCGTTAATTAGTGAATTCACGCGGGACAATACACTGAAGATTAGTTCACAGGATGAAGCCGACTCTATCATCCGAGGTAAAATCCTTAGTGTTGTGGATAGAGCTGAAACTTATGATGCCCAGGAGCAAGCGCAATCTTATCGTGTTTACATTAGTGTCGAAGTAAAGTTTGAAGATCTGAGGAAGCACAAGGTATTGTGGAAACAACGGATGAACCAATGGGGCAGTTATTCGCTTGCTGGCGAATCGCGCCAACAAGGTATCGAGCAGGCAATAAAAAAGTTAGCAGAAGATATTTTAAATAAAAGTGTTTCTGGATGGTAAAAAACTTGTTGCTATTTTGGAATATTTTGTTTAAATTACCACCAAAGTGAAGTTAAAAACCGAAGAGAAAAGCTTATGGGTCAAAATTTCATTTTAGGCTTATATTTTATTGCCTTGATAGTGCTGTTTCTCTTTGGAATGAATAGCTACTTCTTGGTTTTTACCTACAAAAGGAAACAGCACAAAAAAAACCCAACAGCTCCGCCGCTTAAAATGTTCCCCAAAGTTACAGTTCAGCTTCCGGTGTACAACGAATATTATGTGGTCGAAAGGTTGATCCATTCTGTTTGCCAGTTGGATTACCCGAGAGATAGACTCGAGATTCAGGTGTTGGATGATTCCACCGATGAAACTCTAGAGGTATCGAAACGCTGTGTAGATTTCTACAAGAAACAGGGTTTCGACATTACACTGCTGCACCGCAAAGAACGAAAAGGGTTCAAAAGCGGAGCATTACGTTATGGTTTAAAACATGCAAGTGGTGAATTAATTGCCATCTTCGATGCCGATTTTATTCCCCCTAAAGATTTTTTGCGTCGGACTGTTCCCTATTTTCAGGATGAAAAAGTAGGAATGGTGCAGACTCGATGGGGGCATCTAAACCATGATTACTCGTTGTTGACCAAAGCTCAGGCCATTGGACTGGATGGGCATTTTGTGGTAGAACAAAGTGCTCGATATTACGCTGGGTTTTTCATGAATTTCAATGGTACAGCCGGTATTTGGCGTAGGACTTGTATTGAAGATGCTGGTAATTGGGAAGACGATACTCTTACCGAGGATTTGGACCTTAGTTATCGGGCACAGCTCCATGGTTGGCAGTTCATTTTTCTGAAAGATATGGTATGTCCAGCAGAGTTGCCTTCGGATATGAGAGCACTAAAGGCTCAGCAATTCCGTTGGACCAAAGGAGCATTTGAAACAGCCAAAAAGGTGCTACCACAAGTTTGGCGTTCCAGTGTTCCCCTACTGACCAAAATTCAAGCTACCCTTCACTTAACTAATAATACGGTCTTTCCTACGGTTCTTCTTTGTTCGATTCTAAATTATCCTTTACTTTTGATTAAACATGGCTATAATGATCATCAAACTTATTTTGCAATCTCTAGCATCTTTGTTCTGGCTTTTTTAGGGACTACTCTTTTCTATTTTTTCTCTCAGAAAGACATTTATTCCAATTGGAGACGGCGAATACTCTATTTTCCCGTTTTTCTGGCCGGAACAATGGGACTCTCTGTTAACAATACCCAGGCTGTATTGGAGGGTTTATTCAAGAAGCGATCAGAATTTGTACGTACTCCCAAGTATCGCATTATTACCAAAAAAGATAATTGGAAAAATAAAAAATATCATCCCCGAAAATTAGGAGCTACACTTTTCCTGGAGCTTATCTTAGCTGGATATTGCTTCTTACCCATTCTTGAGGTTTTCAAACATAATGATTGGAGTGTTTTACCATTTCTGTTACTTTTTTTCTTTGGATATAGTTACGTGGCTATCATGTCTCTGATTCACCACTATAGCTTGAACCCCCGGCAATTTTTGGTCCCAGATCAGTTATGTCCAGCGGAAAAGATGGCTTCATTGTAATTGTTAACATGGAGAACAGGAGGAATTATGCCGACTATTGAAGGGGAAATTCAGGAATTACAAGAAAAGCTAAAGCAAACACCGTCGTCTTTTCTTTTTGCACGTTTAGCTGATCTTTATCTTAAAAAAAAGCAATTGGCCGAAGCCATAAAAATTTGTGCAGAAGGGGTTCAGAAACATCCCCAGTACGTGAATGGACATTTTGTACTTGGCAAATGCTATTTTGAAGATGGTCAATTAGATCAGGCTGAAAGAGAATTCAATAGAGTTCTACTTTATGATCCAGAACATTTAGGAGCACTTCATTACCAAGCCAAAATTATGAAGGCACATTCATGGAATAACGCTTATCTTATTTGGCTGAGGCGTATTTTGGAAATTGATCCATTAGACACTCATGCACAAGCATTAATCGAAGAATACGAAAAACAAACTGCCGCCGAGGAGGAAAAAGTAACCCCCGCAGAACTTGAACCAGAGACTACCTTGGAAGAAGTTGCTTCTCCTGAACCGAGTGAGCAGGAGGTAAAGGAAATTTTTGGCCAATTTGAAGAAGCTGAAAAAACTGATGAAAAAGTAGAATCCCTGACTGATGAGGAAAAGGTTATTTCTGCAATCCAAGAGAAAGTAGAAGAATTTGAACAAGAAGAAGAACAAGAAGATGAGGTGGAGGAAGAACAAGAAGCAAAAATGATAGAGGAAGGAGAAGAAGAGGCGGAAGAAGAAAAAGTCTCAGAGAAGCCTGTCGAAGCAGAAAAAGCAGAACTAGAAACAGAAGAAACTAAAGAAGAAACTAAAATAGAGGAAGAAGAAAAACCCAAAGAAGAACCACCTCCACCGAAAGCTCAAGCCCAGGTACGCAAAGAGCCCATTGTCACACCTACTCTCGGAGAAATCTACGCTGCTCAGGGGCATTTTGACAAAGCCATAGAGGTGTATGAAATTTTGTTACGTAAGGATCCCACCAATCAGGTCTACATTGAAAAAATTGAATATTTAAAGAAAAGGCTGGAAGAATCGAAGAGGAAAGAAGAGGATTAAGAGTAAGCAAACGTATTTTCGACCTCTCCGGAAAGCTGGTAACATCCGTAAACTGCTTATTGATGCCATACCTTTGTCAGCTCCCAAAACAGGAGGTTTTTAGGAAGATAGAAAAGCCAAAAAAGATGACGAAACAGGCAGGAGCTGATAAAAATTGGAGGCACATATTCCTGAATTATCCGTTATCATTGTTACCTATAATCATAGTGCTGAAATTCAGCCCTGCTTAACAGCTGTGGTTCAAAATACAAAGTTACGCCCATTGCAGATCATTGTGGTGGACAATGCCTCAGACGATGACACCGTTGATATTGCTCGGCAAATTACCAGGGATTATGTTGAAGAGGAAGTCACAGTTGTTCTGAGTAAAAACTCTCGCAATCTGGGGTACACCAAAGCAGTAAATCAAGGTCTCCAAAAAGCTACGGGTAAGTTTTTGTTATTACTCAACCCTGATGTGGTAGTTTTTCCCAACACCATCGATAAGTTAATAAGTTTTTTGCAAAATCATCCTGATTGCAGTGTAGCAGCACCCCAGTTGCTATTTCCGAATTTCCAAATACAACCTTCCTGTCGCCGTTTCCCCCGCCGTCGCGATGTGCTTTACGAAATATTGGGGCTGAATAGAATTTTCCCCCGAAGTAGTCAATTTAACAGTTGGAAGATGGCCGATTTTGATCATTGTCATACTCGTAAAGTGGATCAGCCCCAGGGGGCTTGTCTACTTACCACGCGAGCGGCATTTGCACAAGTTGGCTATCTGGATGAACGCTTTCGGATGTTCTTCAGCGATGTCGATTGGTGTAAACGTTTTATTGAGGCAGGTGGAAAAGTGGTATTCTATCCGGAAGCCAAAGCCATCCACAGAAAAGGAACAAGCGTTTATCGCTATCGCCGCCGGATGGTTTGGATTTCCCATTGGGATTTTATTCGTTACTTCTGGAAGCACTATCCCAAAGTGCGTAGTTTTTTACCCAATATTCTGGTGTCCGGTTTACTTCTGAAAACTGGAATAATTCGCTGGATTTTTGCGCGTGCATCCCGTAAGACTCAATAAATTGCTTGATTTAAGACAATGTTAGGCGTCGTTAACTGGTAAGCGTCAATTTGACCTGAAAATAGGCAACGCATTTGACTCAGTCTCATAAGTCATTCAAGGGTTGCTTTTTTTAAAATAGTTTTTTATATTGTGAGCGAATAATCGCTAACATAATCACGATATCAGAATTGAAAGAAAGGAGCAAAGAGATGGCTACTACTGAGATTTTTGCCAAAGTTGCCAGGCGGATCGATGGTTACCAGGATTTGGCTATTGAGTATGAACGGCGTCTTACAGCCATACCGGCACTGGGGCCGGAAAATAATGGTGAGGGCGAGGTCAAAAAGGCCGCATTAATAAAGGAAATTTTGCAGGAGTTAGGCGCCGATGTGATTGAAGAAATTAATGCACCCGATGATAGGGTGCCAGATGGTTATCGACCTAATTTACTGGTGCGGTTCAAAGGGAAAAGTAATGCGAAGACTATTTGGATAATGAGCCACATGGATATTGTGCCACCCGGTGAGCTGAAATTGTGGGAAACCGATCCATACGAAGTAGTTGTGAAGGATGGCAAAATTTACGGTAGAGGTGTAGAAGATAATCAACAAGGTATGGTAGCAGGCTTTCTGGCTGTTCGGGCGTTAAAAGAAGAGGGGATTTTACCAGAGTATGATGTAGGATTAGCAATCGTTGCTGACGAAGAAACTGGCAGCAAAAAAGGGTTACATTATGTGCTATCTGCTCGTCCTGATGCCTTTAGGAAGCAAGATATTATTATTGTTCCCGATGCTGGTAACAGCGATGGTACGATGATCGAAGTTGCAGAGAAAAGTATTCTATGGTTAAAATTTACCACGGTGGGAAAACAATGTCATGGTTCTACGCCAGAGAAAGGAATCAATGCCCACAAAGCTGCTGCTCACCTGATTGTTAAGCTAAATAGTTTGTACCAGGTTTTCGACAAGAACGATCCCTTGTTCAGCCCGCCGATTTCTACATTTGAGCCTACAAAGAAAGAGGCTAACGTTCCTAATGTCAATACTATTCCTGGGGATGACGTTTTCTACATGGATAGTCGAATTTTGCCCTCTTACACCGTGGAGGAAGTAGAGGCAAAAATTCAACAGATGATAAAGGAAATTGAGCAACAATTTGGAGTAAAAGTTACTACCGAGTCACCCCAGCGCGAGCCAGCCGCTCCTCCTACACCTGTTGATGCCCCGGTAGTTCAGGCACTAAAAAAAGCAATTAAGGAGGTATATGCTCGTGAGGGTAAACCAATGGGGATTGGTGGCGGCACAGTAGCGGCTTTTTTCCGTCGTAGCGGCTATCATGCTGCTGTATGGTCGACATTAGATGAAATGGCTCATCAACCTAATGAATATGCCGTTCTTGCTAATTTGTTAGGGGATGCGAAAGTTTTCGCCCATGTAGCTTTACAACAGTGAGGATAAGAAAGGCAAGAGAAGATAACCTTTTCTGGGTAAAAAAGGTTATCTTCTACGCCGCTTTTGTAATTCGACCAGAACGAATGCACTCAGTACACACTAACATACGTTTAGTGCCACCGGATATCTGTACCCTGATCTTTTGTAGATTTGGTAACCAGCGTCGCTTGGTCAAGTTATGCGCATGGCTTACCTTGTGGCCCACAATGGGACCTTTGCCACAAATCTCACAACGTCTAGCCATCTTATTGTACCCCGCTTTCTATTTCTTGTTTTTGTCTTTTAACTCGGTTTAGAAATATCAGATTTAAGTGGAGAAAAAGATACAAAATTTTTCGATAAAATGCAAGAGATATTTACAATCATTTTTAGCAGATTGCTGATTTAAAAAGGGAGGTATTATGGGAGCAGCTTTTCAACAGCCGGAAAGGCGACAATATTTAAGGGTGTCACCTGCTATGGGTAATCCAGTGAGTGTCCAATTTAACTGGGAAAATGTGACTATTACCTCGAAGCATGTACGGGATGTTAGCCTGGGAGGTTTGGCTTTTGCTATTCCTTCTGATATTACTCGACCAGCTCCCGGGGCTATAATCAACGAAATTAATCTTGGAATTCCCTCTCAAGGTCAAATTAAAGTTCAGGGCAAGGTGGCTCGCTACGATGTTTCATCCAATCGCTCAACGTCGATATGTGCTATTCAGTTCATCCGTGTCCCAACTGGTGCTGAGCGAAGACTTTTTCAGTATATTAATCAGCGACAGCGAGAAATACGTTGGTTTACTAAAGAATCGTGAGGATTCTGAATTCAGAGTTTCATTAATATTGGCAGAAGCTTCTCCATGAAGTGCTAAGTTTTTCTCTTATTCGTCTTTTTGTTTCCCGTTGTTTGTAGAAGTTTGAGCGAGTTTTTTTTGGTTCAAATACAACAATTTTTCCGTTTCTTTAAGTCGTTTCTTCAACCGGTGGCGGACATTTTTTGCTAACGGAAGCTCCAGGATCATTTGGCAGTATTGGTGTGAGGTTTGGTACTCCCGTAGCAAATGATGGCATTGGGCCAAACGATAGTAGCATATAACATCGTTATAGTGATTGTAATTTTTTTCACGCTGGTAGGATTTGAGCAGTTGCTGGTAAATTTTTATAGCTTGATGTAGACAACCACCCCGAAAATAAGCTTCGGCCAGACCCCAAAGAAAAAATCGGCTGCCAGGGTATTCCTGCAGTGCTTGTTTAGCATAGCTAATAGCAACGGGCCAGTTATGTCGATCGATTTCGATCCAAATCAATTCGCTAATAGCCACAGGACGAGCTAGACGCCCCTGCTCGATAGCCTTATGGATCATAGCTATCCCCTCCTGACGCTGGTCAGGGAAAAATGGTAACCAGTGCAGAAATCGCATCATTCGGGTACGCCAGTATTTGTAAGAGCCAACGCCTAAATATGCTTCGTATATAGTAGAGTCTAAGCTAATAGCTTCCTCCAGTAGCTTGATGCCAGGAATTACGGAACGTAACGCTGGTAGGTATCGCTTACGTTGGGCCAGATAGTAGCCTTTGTAGCTGAGGGCACTACCCTTATAAAAACAAGCCCAGGCACGATCATCATCGTGTTTTAGGAGGCTGTCTGCTGCCGTTATTGTCTGATCAATAAGTCTCATAAACTGATCTTCCAGAGAGTAATCCTCCCTGTCCATCATTTGGGCTTGCAAAGTGGCAGCCTGGTAGAAGAACCGCTGTGTTGGATTGTTTTCCACAAATTTCAGACTGTCAAATTTAGCCATTGCTTCTTCAAAACGCTGTAAAATGGTCAACCGAATTCCCTCTTCGATTAGACGTAACGAAGAAGAATCCTGTGCAGAACTAAGATTACTGGAAATTGATGTGCTGAACAAGACCCAGAAGATTAATGTTGGTTTTCTCATAATCCATTATCCTAAAATTATGGGATTGATTTATGAAATAAAATAAGCATCCCGACTATTAAAAGCAAGTGTTTCTATCCACAGTTGTAAATATTTTAACTAACCATATTAAGGCTCTATGTGGATAATTTGTGAATATTTTGAGTTTGAATGTCCTTGAGTCCGTTTACATTTGGAGCTTATTTAGAAAATAATTGATGTACATGGAATGTGATTGTTAATGTAACAGTTAACTTTCTAATATTTAAGTGATTACGTTAAAACGCTAATCACTATCGTAGGGTTCTTTTGGTAATAATTGTTTGAGTTGTTTGCATTGGTTATCTTTAATTTTTTGAGAATACTTATTTCATGTGGATAAAATGTGGATAACTTAGCGAAAAACCATTTGCCGCCCGAGAGATGGAAGATGAATTCAGGCAGGGCAAAGCACGAAGGGGTCAATTTTGAACTTCGGGACATTTCTGCTGTAAAATGCCAGCAGGGTATTTATGTTTTGATTATTAAGGTAAGCAAATCGATTAGGCAAGTCATTGGCAAGATGGGGGAGAAAGAATTTGCTGCCGGTTTTTACAGCTACGTGGGGCGAGCTCGAAAAGGTTTAGGTAAACGATTGTCTCGTCATTTGAGTTCGCAGAAACAACTCCATTGGCACATTGATTATTTGTTGCAGTCTCCTGAGTGTCAGATTGTTAGAATTTACATTTTTAGTTTAACTCAAAACACAGAATGTGGAATTAATCAGCGGTTTCTCAGTTTGTCGGAGGCGCAGGTGATTTGTCCAGGATTTGGAGCTTCAGATTGTCGGCAAGCCTGCGGAGCTCATCTTGTTTACCTTGGTATTTCACCTTTGTCGGATTCTAAATTGAAGAAAATTTGCTCAGATGCCGTAGTGGCTTATGGATAATGTTCCCAGTTACATTTCACTCTATGAGTCTGGAGAATTACAGGAGCGCATCGCAGAACTGGAACAGATGCTGCAACCATGCCATCTTTGTCCACGTCGGTGTTTGGTAGAACGAAAAGATGGCAAGGTGGGCGTCTGCCAGGCTCTCAGTGAGCTTGTCGTTTCCAGTGCCTTTCCTCATTTTGGTGAAGAACCACCGCTGGTAGGTTTTCATGGGTCCGGTACAATTTTTCTTTCTCATTGTAACTTGCGTTGCGTTTTTTGTCAGAATTATGAGATAAGTCATCTGGGTGAAGGGGGACAAGTTTCTACCGAGCAGCTTGCTGCTATGATGATTCAACTGCAACAATTTGGTTGCCACAATATCAATTTTGTCACTCCTACCCACTATACTCCTCAGATCATTGCTGCTTTGCCAAAGGCCATCGAACTTGGTCTGGAGATACCTTTGGTTTACAACTGTGGGGGATACGAATCGGTGGAAACTCTCCGCTTGCTGGAGGGAATTATTGATATTTACATGCCGGATTTCAAGTACAGTGATGCTGCCGCTGCCCGGCGTTATTCCAACGCACCCGATTATTTTGAGATTGCCAAAGCGGCAGTCGCTGAGATGCATCGTCAGGTAGGGGTTCTACAACTAAATGAGCAGGGTATTGCCGTACGTGGTTTGCTCATCCGTCATCTGGTTATGCCAAACCAGGTAGTGGGATCAAAAGAAATTTTGCAGTTCATTGCCCAGCAGCTTTCACCTGATAGCTATGTGAATATTATGGATCAATATCGTCCCTGCTACAAGGCTGTTCACCTTCCAGAGATCAACCGACGTATCACTCAAAAAGAATATGATGAAGTCATTCGCTGGGCATTAGATGCAGGGTTGCACCGAGGTTTTTATTATTGAGATAAAGATTGGCTAACACGGCTTTGCAGTAGTTAGCCCGCAACTTAAGTTGTGGGCTAATGAGGGAACAGTCAGACAATTTACCCCTTCCTGCTGAGGTAATCTTCCGATTATCCTACCTGCGCTAAAATTTGCCTTGTTTTTATCCTTCCAAATCGTTATATTGAAATACCTAAGCAAAATCCCTGCAAAAATAATCCTCAACGCGTAAATGACAACCAAGAAACGGAGAAAGAACAAGAGCAATCGTTGCGAAATGACATTTTTGGAACATTTGGAGGAACTGCGCTGGCGGTTAATCAAGTGTATTATAACTATTGTGGTGACAATGATAGGTTCTTTTCCATTTTCAAAATATATTCTCCATATCCTTACGCTTCCCAATAATCGACTTATTACTCCGGCAAAGTTGATTTTTCTGAAACCTACCGGCATGCTAATGGTACGGGTTACTATTGCTCTGGTGACGGGATTAATCATAAGCTCCCCAGTTATTCTTTACCAACTGTGGAAATTCATTTCACCTGGACTTCTGGAAAGCGAGAAGCGTTACATCTGGCCAGTTATTTTCTTTTCGACCTTGTGCTTCTTGGTAGGGGTAGTTTTTTCCTATTTTGTAATGATCCCCTTTATTCTTCCTTTCCTCTACAGTTTAGCTACTGAAAATATCGAACCAACGCTGAATATTTCCGAATACATTGGCTTTGTAACAAGGCTCATTTTAGTTACTGGTTTAATCTTCGAACTGCCTACACTCTCATTCTTCTTTACCCGAGTCGGCATCCTGACACCCAGGATTCTTCGCCGGTATCGACGTTATGCTGTGGTACTAACTTTTATTGCAGCAGCAATCTTAACGCCTCCGGACCCTGTCAGCCAGTTACTATTAGCTGGTCCTCTTTTGCTGCTATATGAAATTAGTGTGCTGGTCTCAGCATTGGCGCAGAGAGCCAGAGTTGCAGGTAGTCAAAAATAATTGCAATAGACAGTCAAAACATGGAGAGAAAATGTCAATCAAACCAGATCATTGGATCAGAAAGATGGCGCTGGAACAACGGATGATTGAACCATTTGCCGATCGAGGACTAAGTAAGGGCGTAATCTCTTTCGGTGTTTCTTCCTATGGGTACGACATCCGACTTGCTGATGAATTCCGTATTTTTACCAATATCAACAATACTGTGGTGGATCCTAAAAACTTTGATACTGATTCCTTGGTAGAGTTCAAAGGGGAAGTTTGTGTAATCCCCCCCAATTCTTTCGTTCTGGGACGCTCAGTAGAGTATTTTCGCATTCCGCGCAATGTAATGACCATTTGCATGGGAAAATCTACTTATGCTCGCTGTGGCATAATTACTAACGTAACACCATTAGAACCGGGCTGGGAAGGGTTTGTAACTTTAGAAATTTCTAATACCACTCCGCTGCCAGCCAAGATTTACGCCAATGAGGGAATTGCCCAGGTGCTTTTTTTCGAAAGCGACGAGCCTTGCGAAATCTCCTATGCTGACAAAAAGGGTAAGTATCAGGCACAACAGGGGGTTACACTACCTAAAGTTTAAAACTCTAAGGACTTGCAATGGATTCTAAAACAACAGAAAAGTGTCTCGGATGGGCTGATTTACATCTACACACTAACCGCTCTGACGGCGTTTTTACACCTACTGAAATAGTCCAAAAAGCCGCCGAATTAGAACTTGTGGCTATTAGTATTACTGACCATGATGAAGTAGGCGGTATTGAAGAAGCTCAACAAGCTGCAGAAAAATTGGGAATCGAGGTAATTCCCGGAATTGAACTTAGTACATCCACAAGGCAATTAGATGTCCATATCCTGGGTTATTTTATCAATTGGCACAATCAGGAAATCCTCCACTACATTCGCCTGTTTCAGCAAGAGCGTCTTAAACGAGCGGAAAAAATTGTTGCTAAACTCAACAGTATGGGATTGAAATTAAGTTTGGATTTCATTCTTGAAAAGGCAGGTGCTGGCTCGGTGGGCCGACCGCATATCGCCGATGCTTTAATGGAAGAAGGATATGTGCTCTCTTACGATGAAGCTTTCTACAAATATCTGGGTAACGGTAAACCAGCATACGAGCCCAAATACAAAATCTCCACTGTCGATGCAGTACGATTGATACATCGAGCACAAGGATTAGCCTTTTTGGCCCACCCAGGTATGGATTTGAGCAATGAGGACGTTACTCAATTGATCAAAATAGGACTAGATGGTCTCGAAATCCTCCATCCAAGTCATAATGAAACAAAAATCAACTATTTTTACCAACTGGCACTGAAGAATAATTTACTGGTTAGTGGCGGATCTGACTATCATGGCGACCGCAAAGGAAATGCGACTATTGGAAACTACAATATCCCTTATCAGTTTGTTATTGAGATGAAAAAGGCAGTTGGAAAATCTCGTTTACTGGTCAACCAAAATTTTCAGAAAATTTGACATTCAGTTAGGATAAAAAATGGAGCAAATCGAAGTTATTACATTGGTAGTAGGCGATTTTGCTACCAATTGTTACATTGTAGTTCCACAAAATTCCTCAGAGTGTGTCGTCATCGATCCCGGGGGAGAAGCGGAAACCATTATAGAAAAATTACAACAACTACGATTACAGCCTCGCTATTTTTTCCTGACCCATGGGCATCTCGACCATGTGATGGCTCTTCCAAAATTGCAACAACATTACCGGGTACCCACATTGGTACATCGACAGGAGAAAACAATTCTAAAAAGTTTGCCAGCCCAGGCACTGATGTTTGGATTGCCTTTGGTTAAAAATCCTCACATTAGTGAATGGATTGAGGAGGGGCATCAAGTTCAGTTGGAGACAATAAATTTCTCAGTTCTCCATACTCCAGGGCACACACCCGGGGGATGTTGCTACATCAGTGATTCCAAAATTTTCGTGGGGGACACTCTTTTCGCTGGTTCAGTAGGGCGAACTGACCTCCCTGGCGGAAATTACGAACTACTAATTAGCTCAATTAAACAAAAGCTTCTTTGTTTAAACGATGATGTACTCGTTTATCCCGGACACGGGCCAACAACCACCATTGGTGCAGAAAAACAACACAATCCGTTTATCCGTTAATTTATAGTCAGGAATTTCAAAGACCCACAACGCTCACCAAAATTCACTGAGTCTGAAATTTAGCGGTTTTAAATTGCTGGTGCAAAAGCTAAAAAATCTTTAGCAGGGTTTCCCGAATTTAGTTTCATAGAAATGACTAATCGATTCCCATTAAAGGTAGCAGAAAAAATTGGTCAGCTAATCCAAACTCACCAGCGTTTCATCCTGACCACTCATATTAATCCTGATGGGGATGCTTTGGGCTCAGAAATGGCAGTTTACTGGCACCTGAAATCTCTTAAAAAGCAAGTATGGATTTTTAATCAAAACGCTGTTTCGCAGAATTACTGCTTCCTGGACCCGCAAAAAGTAATCCAGGTTTTTGATCCCTGCAAACACGAAGCAATTTTACGCCAAGCCGAGGTGTGTTTTGTCCTGGACATTGCCGATTGGCAGCGATTGCACAAATTAGCTAAATGGCTGCACAACGATAGTATTGTCAAGGTTTGCATAGATCATCACCCAATAGAAAATCAGCTGGGGGACATAAACATTATTCTTCCTGAGGCATCTTCTACTGGCGAGATTCTTTATCGACTCTTTAAACAACTAAAAGTGCCGATCACAATTCAGATGGCTCAGGCTTTTTACACCGCAATTATGACCGATACAGGATGCTTTCGCTTTTCTAATACCTCAGCGGCAACTCACCGAATGGCAGCGGAATTATTAGAATTGGGGGTAGTACCCTCGGCGATTTATCAGAAAATTTATGAACAAGATTCTCCGGGCAAAATTTGGCTTTTGGGACAAGTATTAAGTAATCTTCAATTTGAATGCGACGGCCGGATTGTCTGGTTCAAGATTACCGAGGCCATGCTTCGGCAGGCGGGGATTTCACGCCAGGAATTAGAAGAATTTACTGATTTCCCTCGACGGATTAAAGGAGTGGAAATTAGTGTGCTATTTCTGGAACAAGGCACTGATCACACCAAAGTCAGTTTTCGTTCCAAAGGGACAATTCCCATTAACGATGTGGCTCGCGAACTTGGCGGTGGCGGGCATCCATTCGCAGCCGGTGCTGTAGTAGGAATGCCCATGGATAAAGCTATCCCCTCAACACTGCAAAAGTTACGCTCTGTCTTCTCTCTGTCCTGAAATCATTTCCCCCTTTTGCTAAATTTATTAAAAAAAAGTAACAAGCTGTTTTTTTCTTGATTTTCTTTCCTAAAAAATATATGTTTAATTAGCAATCGCAAATTGAAGTTGTAACTCGGACGATAAAAGTCAGAATGGAAAAACAGTGAGCAAGGATAAGATTATTCGCTTGTTTTTACAAAACAACGATGTTCCCTTGTTCAACCAGAGGGATTTCTGGGACAAAATAATAGCGGTATTATGCGATGCAGCAAAAGCTAAAGCTTGCTCTTTGCGTCTATTGGAAGGGCAAGAATTAACCGAAGGAGTAGTAGTAGGATATCAGGATATTGCCTCCCGACAGCATCGTATTCCTATTGATAACTTCTTACGTAAGATGACCGAAGCCTCAACACCAACAGTAATCAAAGACCTATCCGCTGATCCTCGTATCCCTCCGCAACGTAAAAAACGCTATCGTAAGGAAGGATTCCACAGTTACATCGCCGTACCAGTAACTGCTGGAGATCATTGCTTGGGAATTCTTAGCTTTTATTATGCTAAAAGCGAAGCAGTTAACACTAACCGGATTCGTTTGGTTCAGGCCTTAGCTTCTTTAATTGGCTACCTGATACATAATAGTGTATTTTATGAAGACGTGGCTCAATTGCGCGAGTTAACTCGTTCGGTATTAGAAAATGCTACCGATGCAATTCTTTTGACCGATGAGTTAGGGTTGATTCTTTATGCCAGTAGCCAAACAGCACGTATCTTTCATACCCGCCCACAGCGACTAATTGGGCAATATATCTTTAAATTCGATGCTTCTTCCACTCATTCCCTGGAATCCCTGCTCAAAATGGCAAAACGACGGAAGGGAATTCGACATTCTGAATTAAGTATCGAGATTAAAAACGGACAAAAATTATCCTTGGATATCTCTATTATGGTACTCAGGCACCATCTTGAAAGCTCAATTTATTATCTTTGGACTATTCATGATTTGACCTCTTTGCATTCGGCCCAACAAGCTGTACAAAAGAAAAGGGCTGAAATGGAAAATTTTGTCTATACCATTTCTCATGATCTAAAATCGCCGTTGATTTCAATTCAAGGATATGTGTCATTATTGAATGATGAATATGGAGAAAAACTCGACGAAGATGGCAGACACTATCTGACTCGTTTGGAGAAAAATGTTTCAATTATGCGGCGGATGATCCAGGATTTATTAGAACTTTCTCGCGTTGGCAGCATGGATCGTGCCATGCAAGTAGTTAATATTTCCAATCTGGTTCGCCAAACACTGGATGAATTTCGCTACCAAATCGACCAAAATCGGGTGGAGATTTTAGTAGCTAAACGCTTCCCGCGGGTTGTCTGTAATCGAAAGACAATCAAACTGGTGTTTTCTAATTTAATCAGTAATGCAATTAAATTCATGGGAGAGCAGAAAAATCCACGAATCGAGATTGGCTGGAAGCAAAATGGCAATTTTTACCAATTTTATGTTCGTGATAACGGTATTGGAATTGCCAAAGAAAAGCAGGAACGTATATTTAACATTTTCTCTCACTTACAAGATTTAGAAAATGCCGAAGGTAGTGGTATCGGATTAGCGCTTACCAAAAAAATCATCGAACAACACAGTGGTCAAATTTGGGTAAATTCAGAGCCTGGAAAGGGGGCCTCTTTCTATTTCTCTCTTCCTAAAACTCTTGTTTTTTAGACTATCAGTTTAGAACCTAATAACACTTCACGCGGATTAAGTAAGCTATGGAGGGAAAAAATATCATAGATACTACGGAGAACAATGTGTTACCCTCCGAGACAGACTGCGAAAAAGAAAAGAATACGTCTGTCGGAGCCAAAGAATATTCTGAAAAACTATGGGATCAACACCTCAAATTTTCCGAATTCGTAGATGAAGGATTTTTTCTGGTAGAGACCAATTCGCGACAGATTGTGCGTACTAATACTGCTGCCACCTATTTAACCGGCTACTCAACAGAAGAATTACTAAACCTGAAGATTGACCAGCTTCATCCTGAAGAAGAGCTACCAATACTTTTACTGAAAATTCAGCAGTT
The DNA here is from genome assembly GCA_002085035.1 of Candidatus Zhuqueibacterota bacterium 4484_219. Taxonomy (GTDB): domain Bacteria; phylum Zhuqueibacterota; class JdFR-76; order JdFR-76; family 4484-219; genus 4484-219. The sequence goes on along the minus strand of MZGM01000004.1, from coordinate 4,279 downwards.
AGAATTTGAATTTACCACTATTGTAGAAGATTTTACTCTAGTACAAAAAAACGGCTGGAAATTTCCAGTCAATATCCACTTGAACAGGCTGTTTGACCAAGCGACTGAACCCCAACAAAGATTCTTTGTGGCTATCTACCGGGGCGAGTTTAAAGATGAGAGTAAAATTACCTTTTCCCAGCGTAATCATGAGTTATTGGCTCTAATGGAAATAGGACGCACTATTGCTTCTGCTCTTAACTTGGAAGAGGTTATTGATCTTTCTATGCTAAAGTTAGCCTCAGTTTGTGGAGCCAAATATGTTTCTATCTTTTTGGTAAATGAAAACAACGAGTTACAAATGTTGAAAGCACACAAACTGCCCCCCGAGATGGTAACAGTATTTGCTCAACCCTGGCGCGTGGGTATTGAAGAAGGACCATTTGAGCAGGTATTGAAAAGCAGAAAAATCCTACAGGTAGAAAATGTTTACACCAACCCAATTTTTCAAAAGTGGCGTCCCATTGCCGAACGTATTGGTTATGCTGCTGTCATCTCTTTGCCCATGATCCCGCGCGATAAGCCGGTAGGAATCTTCAATCTTTATTACGAAAAACCACACCGCTTTACACAGGAACAAATCAACTTCCTCCGCGCTGCGGTGACTTATCTTGCTATCTCTATCGACAATGCCCGCCTGTATCGTGAACACAAAGAAAAAGCCGATCAAATCACTGTTATTAATCAAATTACTAACTCTATCAACTCTAGTTTGGAATTGGAGCAAGTCATCAAGACCATCGCCCTGGGCGTCAGGCAAGTGGTTGATTTCGACTATCTCTCGATTGTACTTTTTGATGACGAGACCGATAAGCTTCAGGTTTTTGCTTTAGCTTCCAAAAAGCTCGCCACCATAATCGGGGAACAGTTTTGGACACCTCTGGGCAAAACCGGTTTAGGATGGTTGCGATTAACCTCAGAACAAACTCCAGTCCTTCCCGAATCACACTCTCCACGCGACTCCTATGAAAGCAAACTACTTATCGAAAACACTCTCAAGTCCCGACTTAATGTATTATTGTTGTCAAAGGACAAGTACTTGGGTACTTTTAGCTTGGGAAAATTAGAAGCGGGAGCCTACACCTCTACCCACAGTAAAATTTTCAAACAAATTGCCAGCCAAATTGCCACTGCTCTTGAAAATGCCAAACTTTACCAAGAAGTTAAACGACGTTTAACCGAGTTCTCTGCTCTGGCGGACGTAAGTCAAACTATCTCTTCCAGTTTGAACATTCGTGAAGTATTGGATTTAATTGTTAAGGCTGCTGCTACTGCCATGCATGCAAAAATTTGCACCATCTGGTTCGTGAACGAAAACAGTGGCTTGGGGCATGTTGACAGTAACTCCCCAAATACCAACTTGCAATTACAGAAGGCATTACATAAACGCCTGGACACTGTAATCAAGGACATGAAACCACTGATGATAGAGAATTTTCAGAAGGAAGGGCTGGCACCCGAAGAACTTCCTAACGCTCTTCGGGGAGCTAATCTGCGCTCCTATCTGGGAGTACCAGTTATTTCGCGGGGGAAAACGATTGCTGTACTTAGTGTTTACAAAGAGGACCTTCACCATTTCGATGATCGTGAGGTCAAGTTATTGAGCACTATTGCAAATCAAGCGGCGATTGCTATTGAGAACGCACGGCTTTATGAACGTGAACGACGCCGTGCTGCCCAATTAGCAATGGTTAATGAAATAGGTAAAAAGATTACCTCTACTCTCGATTTGAACAAGCTACTTGATATTGTCTCCAAGGCAATTCAAGAAATTTTTAAATACTACAACGTTGCCATCTATTTAGTTGACTCGAAACAAGACAATATTGTGCTCAAATCGCAATCGGGAGGATTAAGTTCGAAGTTACCCATTGGCTCAATAGTCGAAGATACTGAGGTTCCTATTGGGCGTGCTATCACTACTGGTAAGACCTTGCTTATTTCCGATCTGTCGCAAGAGGCTCATCCAGATGTAAATTATCCCCTCCAGGGTTCGGAACTATGTGTTCCGCTCAAAATTGCCGATCGTATTATCGGGGTTCTGGTACTACTTTCTGAGCGTAAAAATGCATTTGATGATCGTGACCTTAATGCTTTTGAAGCCCTTGCCGGCCAAATGGCCAGCGCTATCGAAAATGCTCGCCTGTTTGAAGAAACCAAATGCAATACAGAACAGCTTGCGCATGCCAACGAAGAATTAGAAAATTTTGTGTTTACTGTCTCCCATGACCTTAAAGCACCAATTGTCTCGGTCCAGGGATTCTCTTCTATTTTGCTGAACGACTACCGTGATCGTCTTGACAAAGACGGAGTACATTACTTACAGCGCATTCAGAGTAATGTAACCCAGATGGAACGTTTGATTCACGATCTATTAGAACTATCCCGTATTGGTCGTGTAGTTAATCCGTTTGAAGATACCGATATTAATGAAATCATTAAACTTGCTCTTTATGATCTGCAGTTTCAGTCGAAAGAGAAAAACATCGAGATTGTAATTCAACCGAACTTGCCAGTGGTTTATTGCGACCGAGATCGAATTTTGCAGGTATTCACCAATCTTATCAGCAATGCAATCAAGTATATGGGAGACAATCCTGCTCCTCGCATCGAAATCGGTTGTGAAGAAAAAGACAACTACTATCAATTTTATGTTAAAGACAATGGAATTGGTATTGACCCCAAATATCATACGAAGGTATTTGAACTGTTCGAAACTCTGAAAGAAATTAAAGATGTAGAAGGCACAGGTGTAGGACTTACTATCGTCAGGCGTATTATTAATAACCACAACGGAAAGGTCTGGATAGACTCAGAAAAGGGGAAGGGATCTACATTCTATTTTACTTTACCAAAGAAGCATTGATCCTGGACTAAAGGGAAAATAAGGAGGAAAAGCATGACAAGCTCATTTGAAATGGAAACCAATCACAAGATCTCTATCCTGGTAGTTGAGGATAATCTGGACCATATCGAATTAATGGTCAAAGCCCTACAAAAATCTTCCAGAGCTTGTGAGATTAAAATTGCCAGGGATGGACAGGAAGCTCTGGAAATACTGGGTCTACAGGGTAAGGGCGAAAAGACGACAAAGAAATACATTCCCCAACTTATCATGTTAGATATTAGATTACCAAAATTGGATGGTGAAGAGGTATTGAGAAAAATCAGAAATGATCCAAGGCTAAAACTAGTCCCAGTAGTTGTGCTTACTACTTCAGCACGCGATGATGAAGTTAAACGTATGTATGAGTTGGGAGCTAATAGTTACATTGTCAAACCCAGTCAGTTTGAAGAATTCCTGGAAAGGATTCAACATATCGAAACCTACTGGGGAACTATCAACGTATCACCTACAAAATCAGTTAGTTTCAAAGAGGAGCAGGATGAGTCGTAACATTCTCGTTGTCGAAGATAATATTGATCAAGCTGAGCTGCTCAGCAAAGCATTAAAGAAACATCACTCGGAATTTGAGATTTTTATTACCCACTGTGGTAAAAATTGTCTTGAGCTATGTCGGACACATCGGTTCCAGGCAATTCTTTTGGACTACAAGCTGCCGGATTATTCTGGTATCGAAGTCTTACAGGAACTTCATCGCCTGGGAATAAAATGTCCAGTGATAGTAGTAACCGGGCAAGGCGATGAAAAGATAGCTGTCCAGGCAATGAAACATGGAGCATACGACTATGTTATCAAAGAGCCTAATTACATTAAAACACTGCCGCGCCTGGTCGTCAATGCTATTCAACGCTATCAATTGGAGCAAAAACTACACGAGAAAGACATATTCCTGGAAAATCTGGTAGAAAATGCCGATGCTATCATATTCTCCTTAGATAAAAATTTAAATTTTATTTTCGTCAACTCCCGCATTCAGGAACTTGGTTACAATCCTGATGAACTTATTGGGCGCAAATTTAGTTCGATTCTGGCACAAAAAATCAATCCTGATAACTTAATCGCTATGGTAAAAAACCCTCAAAAACGTAATTACGAATTGGATTTCAAAGACCTGAAGGGTAAAACCCGGAACATGTTAGTAAGTTTTACAAAGTTAAAAAACAAAGAAGACATCGGGGATCAGTTTCTGGGAATTTCAAAAGATATCACCGAAAAGAAAAAATTAGAACTCCAAATTCTAGAGAGCAAGATTAAGTTGCAAACACTTTTCGATAGCATTACCGATTCGATTGTAGTAGTTGATCATGATTTTAATATCGTAATGGCTAATCGCAA
>MZGM01000063.1 GCA_002085035.1 Candidatus Zhuqueibacterota bacterium 4484_219 | reverse complement strand
TTTACGCTAATGATAAACAATTATTCAGAAAACGAGAAACCCAACCGTTTGGCTCTATGGGAGAGAATTGAGTGCCTCTTGAAGAACTGACGTTCTGATAGCCTCCGTATTTGTTCCCCCAATTTTTCAGCCGCAGTCTGTAACCTTTGTCCTGAGTTCAACAATACTCTGGAATAAATCTCCAATGTTTAGTTACTGTAGAACGCAATAAAAAACGCTTGACTTTAATCTTTTTGCCTATTAGATTGTAATCTAAATTATGCTGGGAAACAATTTCGGAGGTATTAAAATTATGCCTAAGGAAACCATGACTCCACGTGAACGTTGGCTTGCTGTGCTCCAGCGTCAAAAGCTAGATCGTGTGCCCATGGATTATTGGGCCACTTCGGAAGCTACCGAAAAGCTGATCAAGTATCTGGGATGTGAAAATGAAGAAGTCATGTTTAAGCAACTACATATTGACAGGGTAATATCAGTGGGGCCCGAGTACGTAGGTCCTCCTCTCCCAGCAGATACTGATGTTTTTGGTTGTCGTCACAAGAAAGTAGATTATCAGACAGGAAGTTATTCGGAGTGCATTTTTCATCCTCTGGCACAGTATCAAACAGTCGAAGAAATTCAACACAACTACACCTGGCCTGATCCAGATTGGTGGGATTATTCCAATATTCCTAACCAAATAATTGGTAAAGAGGAATATCCTATTCGGGGAGGTGGCTCTGAACCCTTTTTGACCTACAAGAAACTTCGCGGCGAAGAACAAGCATACGTGGATCTGATACTCAATCCCGAGATGGTTCATTACTGTTTAGACAAGCTATTCGATCTCTGCTACCAAAATACTCTCCGCATTTACGAGCAGATTCCTGGCAAGGTAATGCTCACTTATGTGGCGGAAGATTTTGGCTCTCAGGAAGATTTGATGTATTCACCAGATCAGATTCGTGAGTTCTTTATTCCTCGCATGAAGCGCATGATAGATTTAGCCCATCAGGCTGGTGCTTTTGTATTTCATCACAGCGACGGAGCTATCCGTAAGATTCTCCCCGATATGATTGAGGCAGGAATCGACATTTTGAATCCAATTCAGTGGCGTTGCAATGGGATGGATCGAGAAGGGCTCAAGAGAGATTTTGGAGACAAAGTAATCTTCCACGGAGGAGTGGATAATCAATACACGTTAGCCTTTGGCTCAGTGGAAGAAGTGCGCCAGGAGGTAATAGACAATATCCGGATTCTTGGTGAGGGTGGAGGCTATATCCTCGCTCCCTGCCACAATATTCAGGCAATTAGCCCTCCAGAGAATATCGTGGCCATGTACGAGACGGGGTTTGAGTATGGATGGAGTTGAGGGGGGCGCTATTTGGTAGGTGGTTTTCTTCAAGTTAAACGCTAAATAATTACTCCTTTTTAGACAGGATTTACATAGACTTCTGCAAAATAGACAATTTACATCTTAAATTAATGGTAGTCGCAACCTTTAGGTTGCGTAAGGCATCATAAATATAGAAATTATGACTCGCAGGCTGAAGCCTGCGGTTACCAATTTTCGCATTTTACAGAAGTCTGTACAGGATTTACCGAGGCTAAACAAGATTTAAAATAGTTTCTTATCCTATCCTGTCGAAAAATAGAGTCCGTACGTTCTCCCTTAATTATTCAGGTTAAACAACTTCAGTTGAGGGTTTTCTCACCAGCGGATGGCTGCAGATGCCCAGGTAAATCCGGAGCCGAAAGCGGCTAAGATTACCATATCGTTATCTTGAATGCGGCCTTCGGACAATGCCTCGCTGAGTGCTATGGGGATCGAAGCCGCCGTGGTATTGCCGTATCTCTGGATGTTGTTGTAAACCTTTTCTGGCGGCAAACCTAAACGCGTTCGCATCGCTTCCGAAATCCGCAAATTGGCCTGGTGTGGAATTATTAAGCCGATATCTTGAGTGCAAAATCCATTAGCTTCGAGAGCTTCTTGAATAACCTGTGGAAAGCGTATCGCTGCATGTTTAAACACTTCTCGTCCGTTCATCTTAGGGAAAAAGCGCTCCTCATTCAGCATCTGATGAGTAGCTCCCTGGGGCGCAGCACTGCCTGGGTATTCCACACATAGCTCAGTAGCAAATCGGCCATCTGCATGTAGGTGAGTAGAAAGAATCCCTCGGTCTTCATCTGTTGGCTCAATGACTACAGCTCCGGCCCCATCGCCAAATAGTACTGCTACATCCCGACCTTCGGTGCTCAGGTTTAAACCTTTGGATTGTACCTCGGCTCCTACCAGAAGAATCTTGTTATAAGTTCCTGTGCGAATGTATTGGTCAGCTATTGACAGGCCGTAAATAAAACCACAGCATTGATTGCGCACATCCAGAGCACCAATGTGATTTATTCCTAATTTATGCTGCAGTAAGCATCCGGAGCCGGGGAAGTAGTAATCGGGGCTGAGAGTGGCAAAAATGATAAAATCTATCTCTTCGGGTTTCAGCTCCGCCATTTGCAGAGCTTTTTTAGAAGCCTCTGCCGCCAGGTCAGAAGTAGCGGTATCCTCATCTACCCAGCGGCGTTCCACAATGCCGGTACGTTCTCGTATCCACTCGTCAGAGGTGTCCATCATCTTTTCCAGGTCAAAATTGGTTACCACTCTAGGGGGAGCATAATGTCCAACTCCAGTTATGCGCGCTCGTCTCATGCTTTTGTCCTCCATTTTTGTTAACCAGAAGCTGATCTTCTCTAATTGGTTTAGGGCAAGTCAGGCTTAGAATAACGGTAGCTGCTGCAAGAAAATTAATCGCTGTTCATTTTGGGTCCAAGTTATTTGCAAGGATAGATGGTGTTGCAAAAAATTTAACCAGCTTTTCTTGTAGTGATGCAATATCCAGGCAGTACTGGCTCCAACAAAGGTACCGACCAGTACATCAGAGGGGTAATGCATCCCTTGATATATTCTTCCATAGGCGATTCCAGTAGCCCAAAGTAGGGCAGTAACTCGTATCCACGTTTTAGGATACTCCAGGGTCAGTGATGTTGCTAATGCAAAGGCACCAGCAGCATGTGCGGAGGGGAAGGACGGTGATTTAGCATCACCCAGTTTGCGAATCCCATTAAGTTCCCGAAAAGGTCGCTGGCGATTAACAATGTATTTTAGCAAATAGACAGCACTCAGGGTAATAAATTCTGCTGAAGCAGTGAGCAATGCAGCATCTTTAAGTTTTGCATCGTTAGTTTTAGCGCCCCAGAGGTAAAGTCCAATTGGCATAGCCATCATTGGGGTGGCTGTGGTCTCCCAGTAGTGGACCACGTCATCTACTGACGGGGAGTGATTTTGGTTTATCCGTCGTAATCCCTGCACATCCCATTGTGGTTGAGCAATCGAAGCTGGCGCGAGATACAAGAGATTGCTGCCAGTGACAATCAAAATTGTAATCCAACGAAATTTTTTTAGCCAGTTCATATGTTTTTTGGTGTTACTCAGAAGCTAACCTTCTTCAAGAAGGTTAGCTTCTGCAGTTATGCCCAATTCTTTCCGCAAAAACTTACCGGTATAGGAATGTTCATTTTGAGCAATCTCCTCTGGAGTACCGGTGGCAACAACCCAGCCGCCTTCATCACCACCTTCCGGTCCTAAATCAATAATATAGTCAGCGGTCTTAATCACATCGAGATTATGCTCAATGACAATCACTGTATTTCCCTTTTCTACCAGACGATTGAGCACATTTAGCAGCATTTTTACGTCCTCAAAATGTAGCCCGGTTGTGGGTTCATCCAAAATGTAGAGAGTTCGACCGGTGGCTATTTTGGAAAGTTCGGTAGAAAGTTTAACCCGTTGTGCCTCACCGCCAGAGAGGGTGGTAGCCTGCTGACCCAGTCGGATGTACCCCAAACCTACGTCATAGATAGTTTGCAACTTGTGACGAATGCGAGGGATGTTTTCAAAAAATTTTAGTGCCTCACTCACAGTCATATCCAACACATCGGCAATTGATTTACCCTTGTATTTGATCTCTAGGGTTTCCCGATTGTAGCGTTTGCCTTTGCATACTTCACAGGTGACGTAAACATCTGGCAGAAAATGCATCTCGATCTTGATGATGCCGTCGCCTTGACAGGCTTCGCAGCGCCCACCTTTAACATTGAAGCTAAATCTGCCAGGTTTGTAACCTCGCATCTTTGCATCTGGGAGTTGTGCGAACAGGTCGCGTATCATAGTAAATACACCAGTGTAAGTTGCTGGATTAGATCGGGGAGTGCGACCAATTGGAGACTGATCAATGTCAATTACTTTGTCGATGTGTTCCAGTCCTTCGATAGAATCATAGGGAAGTGGAGGTTCTTTGCTGTGGTAGAATTCCCGCATAAGCACCCGATAGAGAGTTTCGTTGATTAAAGTGCTCTTGCCAGACCCTGATACTCCAGTCACACATATTAGCATGCCAAGAGGAATTTTCACGTCGATGGATTTGAGGTTATTGCCACGGGCACCTTTGAGTAATAAAAACTTACCGTTGCCGTTGCGTCGAGTTTTGGGTATTGGAATAGCCCGACGATGGGCGAGGTATTCTCCTGTGATGGATTGGGAACTGTTGCGAATATGGTTGGGACTTCCAGTAGCTACCACGTAGCCGCCGTTTTCACCAGCTCCTGGCCCTAAATCTACCACAAAATCGGCCGATTCAATAGTTGCCCGATCGTGTTCTACTACTATCACGGTGTTTCCTAAATCACGCAGACGCTCAAGTGTATTAAGCAGCCGATGGTTATCGCGTTGATGAAGACCAATGCTGGGCTCATCGAGGACGTAGAGTACTCCTACCAATTGGGAGCCGATCTGAGTAGCCAGACGAATGCGTTGGGCTTCGCCTCCAGAAAGACTGCTCGCTGTCCGGTCTAATGTAATGTAATCCAGACCAACGTTGACTAAGAAGTGCAGACGTTCGCGAATCTCTTTAAGGATTTGATGAGCAATTGTGGCTTCGCGTTCACTTAGTTTTATTTCTGAAAAAAACTGCATTGCTTCCTTAATTGATTTCTCAGTAATCTGATGAATGTTCAGTCCGTTTACCAGAATCGATAAACTTTCCTTTTTTAAACGGGCTCCGTCGCAAGTAGGGCAAGTTCTGGTGTTCATGTAGGTTTCGATCCATTCGCGTACTGCCGTCGAGTTAGTTTGGCGATAACGCCGTTGCATGTTGGGAATTACCCCTTCAAATTTAGTGAGAAAATCAGCAGACATCTTACCGGCAACGCTGCGATAATGCACCTGTACTTCTTCATCGCTGCCGTAGAGTATGATTCTTTGAATTTTATCAGGCAAGTCCTTCCAGGGAGTATTCAGATCGAAGTGATAGTGTTCAGCCAGTGCTTTGAGATAATTGAAATACCATCCCTCGCGCCCACCTGCGCGGGTAGATTCCCCCCAGGGTTCGATGGCTCCTTGACTGATAGAAATGTTCTTATTTGGCACGACCAGCTCTGGATCAATCTCCATCACTTTACCTAAACCATTGCAAGTAGGACATGCTCCATAGGGACTGTTAAAAGAGAACATGCGGGGGCTGATTTCTTCATAGCTGACACCGCAGTCCACGCAGGCAAAATGCTCAGAAAAAAGACGATCCTCACCATTGAGATTGTTGATAATTACCAGACCGGAAGCCAGATTAAGAGCGGTTTCAACTGAATCGGTAAGACGTTGAGCAATCTTTGGGTTAACTACCAGGCGGTCCACCACCACGTCGATAGAGTGTTTTTTATTTTTGTCTAATTTGATCTGTTGGGAAAGGTCGTAAATATTGCCATCAACTCGTACTCGTACATAGCCCTCGCGACGGATTTCATCGAAAGTTTCCCGATACTCGCCTTTCCGGCCCCGCACAATAGGAGCCAATACCTGAATGCGGGAATTGACCGGCAGTTGGAGCACTGCATCTACAATCTGCTGTACTGTTTGTCGTTGGATGCGCTTGCCGCACTTGTAGCAATGAGGGATGCCTATTCGAGCAAAGAGCAAGCGCAGATAGTCGTAGATTTCGGTTACTGTTCCCACAGTTGAGCGAGGATTCTTGCTGGCAGTACGCTGTTCGATAGAAATGGCAGGCGACAGCCCCTCGATGTAATCTACATCTGGTTTTTCCATCAGTCCCAAAAATTGGCGTGCATAGGCCGAAAGGGATTCAACATAGCGCCGTTGTCCCTCTGCATAGATGGTATCGAAAGCCAGAGAGGATTTACCTGAGCCCGAAATACCAGTGAATACCACCAGCTTGTTGCGCGGGATTTCCAGGTCGATGTTTTTTAAATTATGCTCCCGCGCCCCTTTGATAATGATTTTGTCTTTCTCTGCCATGTTCACCTTTGAAAAATCTTGATGATAATATAATAAAAACTCCGCTTGGTTGCAATGAATTTCCTAAACAGAGAAGGTGAAGTTTTTTACTCCCAAACCTAAAACTTTGGTAGCCGGGGAGTAAAAGACAAAGTTTTGCCTTGACTTTGAAGATAATTTTTAGTACAATTTTAACAGTTTACATGCGTTATCGAAAATTTGTAAGGAGGTGCAATGTTCCCAATCCAAGATACTGTTCCCAGGCGGGAAACACCCTTTACTACTTGGATCATTATCTTAGTGAATGGAATTGTCTTTTTGTTTGAGTTGTCTCTGCCGGAAACAAGTCTTAAGAGTTTTCTGTATCATTTTGGTATTGTTCCGGCCCGATACTCACACCCCGAGTGGGCTCTTCAACTTGGTTTGCCATTGGATGACTATTGGCCTTTTTTGACCAGCATGTTTTTACATGGCAGTTGGCTACATTTTGTCGGAAACATGTGGTGCCTTTGGCTATTTGGAGATAATGTAGAAGATCGAATGGGGCATATTCGATATTTATTTTTTTATCTTTTGTGTGGCTTAGTGGCTGGGCTTATCCATTTTGTTTTTAACCAAAGTTCTACTGTACCTACTATTGGTGCTTCAGGAGCTATTGCCGGGATTATGGGTGCTTATTTTGTGATGTTTCCTACCGCGCGAGTGATCACCCTCGTCCCTATTTTCTTTTTGCCCTATTTT
>MZGM01000062.1 GCA_002085035.1 Candidatus Zhuqueibacterota bacterium 4484_219 | reverse complement strand
TGATTACAGTGGTATCGACATAGGAATTTACCTGGTCAACCACAAAAGGGATCGGTTGACTGTTTACCTTCGTCCACAGACGCGCCATACCCTCTACTGACACGCTGCGGTAAACATCCCAGCTCTTGATCTGGAAATACGGATCTAACACATCCAGGCAAATGGTCACTTTTCCGTTTCCCGGAATACAGATAATCTGTAAAGGTGCAACAGGGTTAGATTTGACTACAACTGCTAAAACCAAGATAGCTAACAAAGGACCAAATATCTTCTTCACGTTCCCCTCCTTTTTGTTTTTCACTGCCACCAAATCAACAAATCCTCCTTGGGCAAAAAATTGCGCCGAATAATTTGGTAGACGATGCAGTTTTTCTCCACAGTTTTCAAATCAGGCTGAAGGGAAAAGCGCACTTTCTCTACCGACTTCGGTACTCGAATAACAAACTTTGCTTCTTGCAAAGGGTACCCCCATATCCGAGTAGAACGAAGAATATAGCGGACAAACTTTCCCTCAATGCGTTGTCGATAATACACCTGAAATTCAGTAGTCGATTGCGGAAACAAGAAAATAGAAAAGTAAATACCTTGCCGATCAGCCGCTATGCGGAAGGAAATAGTTTTCTGGCCCTGTGGGGAAATTAAAAAAACCGCGATGGAATCTGGAAAAGTGCTGGTGGAAGAAACCGGGAAAGGATAATATAATGGAACCGGACGAGTTGAAGTCATCGCGTTATTCATGAAGTAACAACCGCTTACCTCTGCTAAACCGGGAGCAATCGTAATACTAACATTCTCTCGTACAAATCGTACTGAATAGCTATTCCCCTTCTTGCCTGGATCCGTTTGCTGAAAAAACAAGATTAAAAATGCAGCAAACAGTAACAAAACTGTCCCCCCTCCCAGAAATTCTTTTTGTTTCAAGAGCATAAAAATCCTGTTTATTTGAACTCAGGATAGATTATGAATCCCCTCCACAGAAGTAAATTGTCTAACTATCTGCCGCAGGTCTGGCACTTATTGGCACTGGGAATGCAAGAGGAGCAAGATGAGGAGGAACTTGACTTACTACCGCTACAGAACAAGAAGCTCGAGAACGCCTGCCTGACGTTTTTACTTCCACATTGGGGACAATTTAACTCCAACCCCTTTTCCTTGTTAGCGATGGAAGTAAAGACTTCATATTCTCGGCCACAATCTTGGCAACAAAACTCATACGTTGGCATCTTTCAAACCTCGCTATTTTTCACTTATAAAGATGAAATACAGAACCTATTCAATATTTCCCAACTAATTCAATTTAATCTTTTGTTCCGATAAATGCAACATTTTTTTAATTCTTGGATTTGGCCATGTTAGGCGTTTACAGCGTCGAAATTATAAATTTTGCCTTGCTCCCCTTGTCCGGGTCAGTCCGCCCAACTGGGTTTTTGGCTTCTTTTCTGCCAGAGGAGATTTTTTATTTTTCGGTTGGAAACTTACTTTGCTAACTTTTGTCCGAAGTTGCACACCGTTCCAATTGGACATTTTGCACACAATGGGTTTCGCGCCAGACAGATAGTCCGTCCCAATTGCAACAGATTTAGATGTAACGAATAAGCCTTACCAGGGGGAATAAGTTTCCCTAAAATCTGGTGTGCCTTTTCTGCTGAAGTAGTGGAAGTAATCAACCCGACTCGTTTCGAAATGCGGTGAATATGGGTATCCACCGGGAAAATATCATGTCCACAACCAAATAGCAGCACCACACTAATGGTCTTGATACCGATACCCGGCAACCGGCAGAAGGTTTCAATTACCTGTTGAGGTGGCCACTGGCAAATCTCTGAGATATCCAGAGTTCCAAAATTAGAATGGATCCACTGCAAAATTTCTTTGATTCGTTTTCCTTTTTGATTGGACAATCCCGCCGCTCGAATTGCTGATGAGATCGCCTCCACCGGTGCTTGCATTACTTGTTGCCAGGTAGAAAATTGCTGGCGCAAATTCTCGTACGCGCGATCACGATTGCGATCATTGGTATTTTGTGATAAAATGGTACGAATCAACACCTCCAGAAGGTCTGATGCTTTTTCACGAACTGGGCAACCGAAAGCCAACTCCAACTTGCGAGTAATAAATTGCAACTTTTCGCCTATGTCTTGTTCCATAGCGTGTCCCAATTTCTATTCTGAGATTCTTCGTTCATTTCGGTCAAATGAAGTTACAATTTATTTTACTCAAGATATTGAAAAATAGCAAGAGCAAAATTGACAATGCCTCAAACTGTTTCAGAAGGGGACAGTGTTTTAAACTAACACGACAAATATCGTCATTTTGACAAAATTTGTCTTGTCGTTACTAATTGATATTACATTGCTTATGCAATTTGCAGATAATATTTTATTGTGGTACGATTTTAGCAGGAAGATAAAACAAAATTTGATCAAACAAATTTGCTGTTAATCATGTTTAGGAAAAGGAGTTCCATGAAAGAAGTTTTAATTCTTGGCAATGAAGAAGCTATATGTTATGATTTAACTCAAAGAATGCACAGTCATGGTTTTAAAGTAAGGAGAACTAAAAATCTACGGAAAGCCTGGCGTATTTTAAAAGATTCTTCGCCTGATTTTGTAATTTGTGCAGGTAAAATTGGTTTAGACGCCGAAGGTAGTTATTACATCGAATTCTAAAGTAATTCCCTCCCATACATCTTCCCTTAATCCGGGAAAGGGTTTTGTTTCCGAGGAAACGTGTACTGCAACTTTGAAGGAAACAAAACCCTTTATTTTTTCCTCCAATATAGCATAAAAATCTTCTTGCTTGTTTAGTATTTTTTCCCTATTTTTTAGACAGTTGCACAATAATTCTTTAACATGCCTGAAACAGAGTGAATCGCCGTGTTGGAACTATTAAGCTTAGGCATTGCTGTTTATTTAGTGTTGCTATTATTCATTTTTATTGGTGTTTCAAAGTCAAATGCCCCAAATCGTAACTCACTATCAGTGACAGTTTCTGTCGTGGTAGCAGCTCGAAATGAGCAACAACATATTGCCGCCTGTTTGGAAAGTCTGGTGCAACAAACCTACCCCCGGGAACAATTGGAGATTCTTATCGTCGATGATCGTTCACAGGATGCGACGGTAGAAATTGTGCAATCCTATTCTAGTAGCCATCGTAACCTACGATTGATCAAAATTAGCGATTTAACTTCTTCCAATTCAAAGCAAAACCCTCAATCCTTACATGCTTCAGAACAAATTCATTTTGAACATCGGTTACCAGCCAAGAAATATGCTTTAACTCAGGGCATCCTTGCCAGTAAAGGCAAAATTGTTTTCGTCACCGATGCTGATTGCATAGTCCCTAATTGTTGGGTGGAAGAAATGTTGCGCTATTTTGATTCTGAAACTGGTATGGTAGTGGGACCATTAGCTATCCGAACATCAAATGCCACTTTACTGCAAACATTAATTGAGATTGAGAACTATTTCAAAATAATATTGACTAAAGCAGGAATTGAAAATCACTTCCCTTTAACAGCTCAAGGAGGTAGTTTAGCTTTTCGTCGGGAGATTTTTCAGGCATTGGGTGGTTTTGCATCTATTGGGCATTCCCTTTCTGGCGATGATGACCTCTGGCTCCATCAAATCCACAGTAGAACTTCATGGAAAATTCGTTTTGCTAATTCGCCGAAAATTTGGGTTACTACCCTGCCCCCAACTAATTGGCGAGAATTTTGGCGTCAGCATCTGCGTCACTTCTCTGCCAGCCGTTATTATCCATGGCAGACCAAACTTTTCTATCTTGGATGGCACCTGAGCAACTTAATGCTATTTTTGTCCCCCCTGATCACATTATTGTGGTTTCCACAGTTTTTTTGGTACACACAATTATTTTTGGGACTCAAGTTAGGAGCGGATGTAATTCTAATTTGGAAAGGGTCACAGATTTTGAATTTTCCATTTAGCTTGAAATATTTCATCCCATTTGAACTTTTCTATTTATTTGATAACATTGTCATTGGTTCTCTTGCACATCTGGTAAGCGTCTCATGGAAAGAATGAACCATACTTCTTCATCCATTACAACAAACCCATCATGCTTAAAAAAACAACATTTTATTTTCTTAAAATCTGCCTAACGATTTTAATTTTCGGGGTTTTGGTCTGGCAAGTTCATCCTGGTGAACTGTGGCTTGCTTTTCAACAAGCCAACTTATTCCTCATTGGTTGCAGCCTCTTGCTAATGCCAGTAAACTTGTTGTTACAGACACTCAAATGGCAGAGTTTAGCCGGCATAGTAAAACCAGAGATATCATTTCGAGAATCATTGTACACTCTTCTGAAAAGCATGACAGTAGGCTTTGTTACCCCGGGACGCATCGGCGAATACAGTCGAGCGGTATTTGTAAAAGACGCCGACTGGAAAACCACTTTGGGGGTGGTAATTCTGGATAAATTTTACAACTTAGCTTTAATCTTCGGGATAGGATTATTTTCTCTTGTCTTATTCACTCAACACCGTTTTCTCCCTCGCTGGGCATTTGTCCCTGGTTTAATTATAGCCATTATGTTTGTGCTTTTTCTTATTCTTCTGATGAATTTTCCAATTTACTTCCAGTATCCCTTGAAGCATTGGCAGAAGAAATTGCCTTCTACCAACTTTTTTCACAAATTAGTTTCTGGCATAATTTGTCTGCAAACAACGGTGGCGCAGAAAGTTTTTTGGCTGGCTCTTTTTTCCTACGTCACATTTTGTTCTCAATTGCTGCTGTTGTTGAATGCCTTTCAACCGGTATCGGCAAAAATAGCAGTAAAAACCATTCCTGCAGTGTTTTTTGTGAAAGCTCTACTGCCAATTTCGATTGGCGATTTAGGCGTTCGTGAGGGAGCAGCGATCTTTCTTCTTAAACACTACCAAATTGCTAATAGTCACGCTTTCAATGCCTCTTTTTTGTTATTTTTCATCAATTTAATAATCCCCAGCTTGATGGGGTGGCTACTTTTTTTACTGGAAAAATATCCTTTACGGGGCAAACAATGATCCTTTTACATCTTATTGCTCTGGGATTACTTTTAATCTACATATTCAAAATCGGAGGTTATCTCTTTGGCTTATCACGATTACAACCAGGTAATAATACTCACCCCTATTCTATCTCTGTGATTGTGCCAGCCAGAAACGAAGAAAATCATATTGCCGCTTGCCTCCAATCCTTATTTCAGCAAACCTATCCGAATGAGCTTTACGAGATAATTGTCATAGACGACAATTCTACTGATAAAACAGCAGAAATCGTCAAAAAATTCATTAAACAACATCCTACCAATCTTCGATTAGTCCAACACGACAGCCATCCTTATTCTCAAGCCTATAAAAAAGCTGCAATTGAGCAAGGTATTGCATTAACTCAAAATGAGATTATTGCTACTACAGATGCTGATTGTATCGTTCAACCAACCTGGCTGGAAGGCATAATACGACATTTCACCCCCCAGGTAGGTATGGTTTCGGGATATATTCTTTTTCATCCTGATCATGAAAAAAACTGGTTCCATAAAGTGCAAGCGTTAGAATTTCTTGCATTAACTACTGTTGGCGCTGGAGCTATTGGACAGAATGCCCCTATCATCAGCAATGGCGCCAATCTCGCCTATCGGCGAGACGTTTTTCGACAAGTTGAAGGCTTTAAGGACATTGATCATCTACCTTCTGGAGATGATGACTTACTGATGCAAAAAATCCACCGCTTGACTGACTGGCAAATACGTTTTGCTATCGAAACCGAAACCATCAATTTCACTTACCCCTGTCCTGACCTGAAAACTTTCCTTCATCAACGCACCCGTTGGGCTTCAAAGAGTGCTCATTATCATCACAGACCTTCTTTGACGCTCTTCTTAATCGCAGTCTACTTGCTTTACCTCTACATTTTTATCGGGCTGCCTCTCAGTCTTTTTGTCAGCTCGTTCGCCTGGTGGCCTTGGCTGATATTCGCCGGAAAAGCAGCGATTGACTTTTTCATCACTACCCGGGGCTGCTTTTTAACCAAGCAACAGCACCTCCTCTGGTATTTCCCATTGGCAGAAATTTTACAAATCCCCTACATCTTGTGGGTTGGAATAGCAGGCTTATTCGGAAACTACCAATGGAAAGATCGAAAAATTAAAAACCCTAGACACAAATGAAGCTTCAACAATACAGCCTCGTTTACAAGTGCGTACAAATAATTTTCCCCTGGGCTATTTGTAGGGTAAAAAACAGCCCTAATCGAATTTACCTTACCTTTGATGACGGGCCTCATCCACAACAAACTCCGCAAATATTAGACATTCTTAAAAAATACCAGATCAAAGCCTCTTTTTTTGTGTTAGGCTTCCGCAGCCAAGAAAACCCTCATTTACTAAAACAGATTATTGCAGCAGGCCATGCCCTTGGCAATCATGCTTACACGCATCGACGCCTTTGGAAATGTCCAATTAAAGAAATCGAAAAGGAAATCCTGCTCACAGAAAAAATCATTAGGCAACATACTGGTGTTCGTACTTCTCATTTTCGACCACCATATGGCTTTTTTTGTCCAACAATAAAACCAGTTCTGGAAAAACATCGCTACAAATTGGTCCTCTGGAACGTGCTAACCGAAGACTATCAAGGTAACTATTCAACAGAAAAAATCGTGGCACAAACTCTTAAAGCAACAACTCCTGGTTCTATTGTTTTGCTGCATGATTACAATGACAAGAACAATAATACCATTTTAGTATTACCCGAACTAATCCAAAACTTAAAAGCAAATGGTTTTCAGTTCGGGACTATTTATGAGATTTGAAATAAGTACCTAATTTACTGAAAATTACACAAGTATTTTTGTATCCGGATTTCGTGTTAACAGCCTGAGCAAAAAGAAAGAAAAGCTACAAGGGGGTGGGAAGATTGTCCGGGCCTGAGTTGTCAGTAACTCGGTCTCATTAGCGTTTGGAAACGCCAGATTGCTATGAAAAAACTTACTAATTCACACAGGCTTCCCGCATTTTCGACGTCTAAATCGAAAAAGCTACCCGTTGGCCTGAAGTTCCCCTTTTCTTCAAAGGAAAGGGATTAAGGGATAAAGAACAATTAAGTTACCAGTGAATCAAATG
>MZGM01000061.1 GCA_002085035.1 Candidatus Zhuqueibacterota bacterium 4484_219 | reverse complement strand
AAAGTAGATTAACTATGATCGCAAAGCTGGCAAAATAAGCACCAAAAGCATAATGATAAAAAGTCAAATGTCTTTGTATTTTTTCTGGTTGTTCTGGAGGGAGAACACTGCCCCGCCAATAAACAAATTGTAATTGTAATCCTCTAACTATTTTCATTTCATCACAGCGATTTTGATGAATGACACACCCTGTTGTTCGCCCCTTGCCTCAACACGAGCAATGTAAATACCACTTTCCAGGTTGCCCACATTCCAGACAATCTCATTGTCACCCGGGGTACTGTTAAAATCACACAATTCCGCTACTTGATTCCCTGTCAGATCAAAGATCTTTACCTGTACCTGGGCTGCTCCTCTCAAATAATAACGAATAGTGGTGGTAGGACCTGCAGTGGGATTAGGATAATTGTACACGGTCGAAAGAAATTTCCCTGGGCTTTTTATAGGCGGCTGATTGGAAACTGCACTATTGCAACCGGAATGAGCTGCATCATATTGGAATTGATTCCAAAGAATCCCTTCCGATCCCGTCTGAACTCCCTCGGTACGCCAGCCATAGAGCTTACCATCAGTAGCAAGAGCAAAAAGTTCAATTTTGCCGTCATTATTTACATCGTTAGCTAACATGGTTGCGCTAATCGTTGCTCCAGCAGTAAGCGGAAATCCGGTCGCTATCTTGCAGTTGCGAGTAATAGCCAGAATATCCCCGTCGATCGTACTTGTCAGAATTTCACATGTTCCGTCGCCAGTAACGTCTGCTAATATCGGCGAGAAAGATGATGCCGCAAAAAGCGTCCCCGATTCGTGAGGGAAAAAGGGAAAATAATTGCACAAAGTACCGTTATGATTGAAAGCATAAATAGCACTATTTGTAAAACAAATAATCTCGCCAAACCCATCACTATCAAAATCTGCAAGTACTGGCGAACTTACGGTTACTCCATCTATTCTTACCGGAAAGCCTGGCAGAACATTGCCGTTGGTATTGATCGCCCATAGTTGCCCTGCATCAGTGGTGAAAACCACTCGCTGCACCTGGGTGCTGTCCAAATATCCTGAGATAATATTAGTGATTTCCCCGGTTACAAACAGCGATTTCTTGCTGATAACTTTACCATCCAACGAAAGATGGACAATTTCTCCGGATTCCGTAGCTGCCATAATTCCTGATGGAACCGCTAATTGACATATTCTCTGGACTGCTGAATCTGAGATTTTGACAGAATGGATTATCTTTCTCTTAGCCGCAGAGAAAAATATTATCTGCCCTGCCTCGGTACCAAATACGATGTTTTTTTCACTATCAACTGTAGGAAAGGTAGTAATAGAATCAGCAATTGTGTAAGTGAGCAAAGTATCTGCAAGACCATTACCATCCTGATCATCTGTAGACCAAACCCATAGAATGCCATCACGGCTGGTAGCAACTACTTCGGGAAAAGTATCGGCTATTACATCAGCTACTGCAACCGGACCAGACAACGGCTTGCCAGGATCGACAAAAAGACTCAATTGCGTCTCTTCACCATGAGAAATAAAACTGGACCCATCGCTTTTCCATGCTAAGACAGTGCCATCTTTTAGAGTTGCTAAAATTTCTGGTTGCTGGTCATCGTCTAAATCGGCCGAAGTAACGGCAAAAGCTGGAGTTGGCTCGGAAGCATAGTTCTGAGGAAAACCAGGCAGAAAAGTTGAATTGTTGTAGTCAAAGCTCATTACTGCGGCTCTCTTGGAAAAATTAGTGAGATAGATATGCGAGTAGGCACCGGAGTAGCTACGACTGTTGGGAGCGGTAAAAGGAGTAAAAGCAACGGTTTTGCTTTTGTTAGCAATTTGATGGATTTCATTGTCAGCGTACCAGGCATCCTCTGCAACACCGAATTCGCTACCGCTGCCAGGACTCAGGAAGGGAAAATATTGACCAATATCTTGAGACCCATCAGCTTCTTCCAGATCCACCCCCCGATGTTCGAGATTAGCATTCACCTGATTCTCTGTAAGATGGCGCTCAATGATCTCATCATCGATGTGCCAGATCAGAATCCCTGAACCAGGAATCCCAAAATCGTACTCGCTAACCCGAGTAATTACCCCTAATCGTTCTCCAGCGCTGGTATCAATATTAGCAGTAAATTGTCCGTCGGGATAAAATTCAATCCGATGTCCGTATTGGTCATAACCAATGGCTACACCATCGTCGTTGACATCTTGCTGGCGATTTTCCAATAAGAAATACTCATGAGCATTAATGGGAATTTTGTAAACTCGGGGAGCAGAGGATTCTGAAATAGCGGCAATAGCTATTCCAGATCGAGGCGTCAGGATTTCTGGTTCTTCCCATCCCATAAACACCCGGCTCCAGGCACAGGGAATAGCCGGAATAAGACCAAAATAATTCTTACACCCTTCATCCATTAATCCCCATCTGCCAATACCGGAACGGCCGGTTTCGGTATTGAACAAACTGGGTAATCCAAGTTGATTCCCCAAGAGGCGAACCGCAATTCCCTTTAACGCCATCTCTATCTGTAAATCAGGACGACTTTCGGTTTCTGGTAGGATAATACCTTCTTTGATGGTAATTCCTTGGTCGATCTCAATACCAGAAAAATTCGGGTCACCATTTCCGAGAGTACGTTGCAAATGCGCAAAATTGAGAAAAGCTGAAGGAATATCATTAGGTGTCTGATTATAATCGGTGGCAATATCGTTGCCGATCCCAGCATGAAAGAGCAAATAAATATCATAATCTGCCACCGGGATATGATCTTGATTGTAAGCTTCTTGAAAGCCGTCACGGAGCAACTCTGCCAAACGCTGATCGAGTACTTCCTTGCTCTGATTGGGATTGTAGTAGTCCATTGAATGAGGAAGTAAGTATGCCTGTTCATCTTGCAAGGGATAAACTTCCCCGGTGAGGATCAACTTCCCCCGCGATACAGTGCGGAAGTAATTTGCCATGGCAACAAGTTGTGCCCGAAAATACTCTCGATCATGGGGCGGGGGGTCTAAAATAACTTTTGGGTCTGGATGCAGAATAAATTTGCCATCGCCTGAGGTTGTGGCTAAAGTATCTGACTGAAATTCCACTCGGATTGCCAAAATACGCAATGTATCGGAAATAGAGTCTGTTGGTGAAGAGGCGACAGCCCTCAGATTATTATTGAATTCACGGTTTGAAAGCAGATGTTGTTGAGAAACACCAGAGGGAAAGAATTTCGCAATTGGACGGGGTGTATTGCTTGCCCGGAGTTGAGTTGAAACAAAGAAAAGGAACAAAGCCCACCCAAAGATATTATCCCAGCGGAACAGAAACTGCTTCTTTGTTTTTTCGCTCAAACTTAGCCTCCACAGAAAATCAGGAGATTACATTTGCTGTGTCTGCAAAAAACCGAGGACGCTGTCGCCTCGGTTTTTTATCTAAAAACTCTTATCATGGCTAACTGCAACAACCTGCCTTAAGGAATAATGGGCTATCAGAATCCAATTGTGAGCGAAAAACGCATCGTATCGGACAAGGGATGTCCTTCGCCTGCGGCGATATAACCAAAATCGAAACGGTAGAGAGAATATTTCAAGCCAGCGCCAAATGTGGTGGGCTTCACATTTCCAATTTCATCATACCAATAACCTACGCGAAGAGCGACAAGGTCGCTGTACCAATACTCAGCCCCTACATGGCTAATCACCCGTTTCATTTCCTGTTTAATGGGTTCATCGGTCCAAGAAGTGAAAATAGCTTTGTAGAAAGGATCAGAGGTGCCATCTTTGTAACGTCGTACCAGCAATTTGTTAAAATCTGCAGTAACTGTTATTTTGTTGTATTCCATATCGAGCAACTTGTAAGCAAATCCAACTTTTAAATTGGTGGGTTGGGGATCCGCCTGATCGACGTCGATGTAGGCAATTTTCGGACCCAGATTAGACAAATTGATGCCAAAATTCAAACCTTTTACCAGAAAATGCTTATAAAGCATTCCCAGGTCTACACCAAATGACCATGCCTGACCACTTCCTTTTTCCTGGCCAGCGCCTATAGGCGAAAGATTACTACGAATTATCTTCATGTTTACACCAACACCTATATTTTCGCTCACCAATGTACCAAACGCACCTGATAAAGCAACGTCGTAACTAATAAAATGATCAACAACCTCAGGTCCAGTTGAAAGAGTTACGTTTTGTTCACCCATATTCAAGTAAGTTACACTACCACCAAATGTCCCTAAACCCGGGACGTGGTGAACATAGGCGCCAAAATCATAGAACAGATCAGAAGCTAATTGAGGCAACCAATTCGAGTGCATTAACAAAATCTCGTGGTGTTGTAAGAATCCTAAGGCGCCGGCATTCCAATAAATTGCCGAGGCATCATCGGCCAATGCCACAAACGCCTCGCCCATACCATCTGCTCTTACTCCCGGTGAAATCAGCAAAAAAAGTAACCCTGCTTCACTTTGGGCAAAACAGTCACCTTGTAAACTGACCATTATTAACACCAAAACGCATACAAAGACAAATACTGCTTTTTTCATGGTAGTAAACCTCCACTTTTTTCTGAATTAATAAAAAAACCGAACGAAAAAGGTCTCATCACTGTCTTCACCTTTAAACATTCGGTTACACATTTTCGAGAATGCCGTTCGTCTAAAGGTGAATGGAAACTATGGGAAAACAAACAAATGTCCAAATTCGATTTTTCTTAATGATAATAATTTCCACAAACCTTTAACGAACTTTGATTATAGGCATTCTCCTTGACAGTTTTGCAGTACGTAATTGTAGTGCAAAGTTAATATAAATAATAAATCTAAAAATGTCAAGTTTTTTTTAGAATTTTATGCTCCAGTGCCCCCTAATTTAGATATCGGTTGTAGTTCCAGATTTAAGAAGGTTAAAATTTCGCAATAAGTTGATTTTTGCTTGACATTTGACGAAGAAATAATTAGAATTAACCATCAATTCTCATTAATAGCCTTATCTCAATAACTAATTACTCTGAACTGAAAAAAATCTCTTCATCATTAGCAAAATCGGCCGATAATTACAATAAGTGTTCCAAAGTCAAAAAAGGTGGTACTGATCGAACTTGTTGAAACACAAAACAACAGACTGATTAATAATCAGGTGCGACTCCATGAATAATAATAAGATAAACATATTAGTAGTCGATGACGAAGAAATAATCTGCAATGTAGTAACGCGTTATTTTCGCAACGAGGGATTCAACTGTAAAGCAAAAAGATCGGCACAAAGTGCTTTGCTGGAACTACAAAGCCATCCATATCAGGTGGTTCTTACAGATATTAAAATGGTGGATTTCGATGGCAAGTGGTTACTTCACGAGATTAGGGCTAATTTTCCCAACGTAGTGGTAATTATGATGACTGGAATGGATGACACTAAAGAGGCAATACAATGTTTAAAAATCGGTGCTTATGATTACATTCTGAAACCATTTAATCTGGAAGAACTAAAGATGGCGGTGTTTCGTGCCCTGGAGCACAAACGTCTGTTGGAAGAAAAGACAATTTATCAACAGAAGTTAGAACAAAAAGTACAAGAACGCACAATTGAACTGGTTCGAGCATATGACGAGATCGAAATGACATACCAGAGGACTCTTGAGGCTTTGATTTCGGCTTTGGATTTGCGTGAACGAAGCACTGGTGGTCATTCCAAACGGGTAGTAGAACTTTCTCGCCTCTTGGCACAAAAACTTGGTTTACGAGGTAACAAATTGGTTTACATTACTCGAGGCGCACTATTACATGACGTGGGCAAAATTGGCATTCCCGATAGCATCCTTTTAAAACCTGCACCTTTAACTGAAAAAGAATGGGAAGTAATGAAAATCCATCCTGCCGTTGGCTATAATATGCTTCAAGATATTAAATTTCTTCAGCCATCACTCAAAATAGTACGCAGCCATCACGAACACTACGACGGTAGCGGTTACCCCGACGGTTTGAAAGGCAAGGAAATTCCCCTTGAGGCGCGTATCTTTGCTGTCGTAGACGCCTTCGACGCCATCACAAGCGACCGAGTTTACAAAAAGGCTAAAAGTATCGCAGAAGCTCAGAAAGAAATACTCCGCAACGTAGAAACCCAATTCGATCCAGAAATCGTACAGACCTTCTTAAAACTACCCCTACATAAAATCAAAAAGCTCTCCTGAAACTCCCCAGCGTAAATCTTTAATTCCAATTGGAATATCTCTTTACAATAACTAACACCTGATTCTGTGCTAATGGCTGAGCAAAAAGAGTCTGTTTTCGACCTCAGCCTTGCCCCCGGCGGGAAAGGGAGAAAGAACAGAGAAAATCGATTCCTCTTCGCCTCTCTGAAAAAACCAAAATACCCCCCAAAACAGAGACATTTGTCTTTGTTTGATAGAGGTTAAATTCTTTGTCTTTCTGGTAGTGGTTATTTCATCCATTTACTTTACGCCTTTACTTTGCGAAAAAGTGTTTCCCAAAGCCTTGCTTCGCGGAAGAAGAGAATGCATCTTGTAAAATTTACCCCTTGCATCTCATGTCGAATTTTTGTAAAATAAGAATAAGATGAACCGTAACAAAAAATACAATCGAATAAAGTTAGCATTAGGTATCGCAGAGTTCATCGTGGTATTAGCTCTGCTGTTAGCATTGGTTCTGCGGGGATGGACATTTCAAGTTGGTAGTTTAGCCCGTAGTGTAACCGAACATCCGTACGGCATTTTTGTAATTTACCTTCTGCTCGTTGGAATCATTGAATTGGCAATAACATTCCCTTTTAGTTTCTATTCTGGCTACATTGTGGAACATCAATTCGGAGTTTCTAATCAAAATTTTGGACAATGGCTTTGGGAAGAAATTAAAGGCATCGGGGTTAGTGGATTGATACTACTACCACTATTTCTGATTTTCTTTTTCTTCCTCCGTTCTTTTAAAAATTTTTGGTGGCTCCCGGTGGGACTGATTGTATTTCTGGTTTCAATTCTGTTAGCTCGATTAGCTCCGGTATTAATTTTTCCCCTATTTTACAAGTTTGAACCTTTGACAGACGAATCACTATCAAAGCGCGTTATCTTGAGTGATACGTTATTGGAAAACTTCTCACTGCCAGAGATTATTACTGTTTTTGCCCATGAATTAGGACATTATCGATATCACCACATCTGGAAGGGAATATTATCTGGTTTTGTGTTAACGTTGGGAGGAATTTTCGTAACCTCCTTGCTCTACCAGAAAACTCTGGCAATCATCTTCCCAGCGAAAGGATTGACAATAGATCAAGTTGAAGCTTTACCATTGCTTGCTCTGTACCTAACTCTGTTTGGCTTAATAATTACGCCAATACAAAATATGCTCTCTCGACATTTTGAACGCCAGGCAGATCTATTCGCCTTGCAAATAACCAAAGATAAAGAATCGTTCGTTTCAGCTATGGAAAAATTAGCCCAAATAAATTTAGCAGACAAAGAACCTCATCCGATAATAGAATTTCTTTTTTACAGTCACCCATCTATTAAAAAACGAATTGCAATGGCACATTCTTCTTGACGGAGTAAGTAATAATAGACAAAAAAGGGGTTATGTAAAATGGAGGTATGGCAGAAAAAATATCTGGTGTCACCCTATCTTCTGTCACTAAATGAAGCTCAAGTGATCCAATTAGACCAGGAGGGAGCTGATGGTCAAGGTTGGGAGTTTTACTCCAACGGTCACATTATGAAGGCAGCCGTTTTCCGTAATCAAATATCTGGAAAGGTTGCTGATGGCTCCCATTTTCACTTTGTTCGCATCCGAGCAGAAGAACAGGAGATCATGGCTTCTTGTACCTGCAACCAGGAAGGATACCTCTGTAAACATATTGTGGCTCTATTGTACTCCTGGATTTATGACCGAGAAGAATTTCTCAATGTAGAAACTTCACTTCAGAAATTACAGGAATTGCCGAAAAAAGAACTGATAGCTATCATTGGTCGTATGATTCAGTACGATCCTCAAAATATCGATTATTTCGACAACTCTTTTAACGACGCTTTCGACGACGCGATAAACGGTTTTTGATATCTGAATAATCTCTTTTGCAAAAGGATAATCCAGATGAAAATATTGTGGTGGAAGATAGGAATTACTTGCTGTCTATTTTTGCAATCAGTGCACCCAATTTCTCTAACCAGACCTATTCTGCCAGAAAAAGCACGACTGGAAGCCAAAACCCGAGCCAATGACGCCGTTTTCCTTTCCCATGATGAAAATCTTTTCCCCCTGTCAGAAGACCTCAAACCTCGGGTAGACTTTTGGATTGATGTCTACACCAAATATGACAGGAATGATTACATCATCCATGATAGTAACCACCTGACAGTAATCTACACAGTGATCAATGCTGACAGTCTATTTGACAATCCCCAGGCAAAACGGAAGGAGATTTCCAAGCTGGTAAAGCGAGTCAAAAAAAAGTATTCTAAATTACTCAGGGAGCTGGCCAATACCAAAAACTTTGCCAAACTAAAAGGCGAAAAACGAAAGCTTTTTGAGCGTTTTGACTACACCACCAATCGTCAAGTTTATCGTCGGGCATCTAAAAATATTCGAGTACAACAAGGATTATGCGATCGGTTTTTGCAGGGGTTGGTCGTTTCGGGACGCTATATGTCTCACATGCGTCGCATCTTCCGGAAATATGGTTTGCCGGAGCAACTAACGGTGTTGCCACATGTGGAGTCTTCGTTTAATATCCGGGCGTATTCAAAAGCCGGTGCCGCCGGGCTTTGGCAGTTTACTCGTCGCACCGGACGAAAATATCTACGTATTACCTATGAGATAGACGAACGCTTTGATCCACTTCTGGCCACCGAAGCTGCTGCTAAGTTGTTAAAAAAAAGCTACCAAGAATTAGGCAGTTGGCCTTTAGCCATCACTGCCTACAATCACGGCCTCCAAGGTATGAAACGTGCTAAAAATCACCTTGACACCAAAGATATTGATGAGGTAATTAGCAAATATCACAGCCGATTTTTTGGATTTGCTTCCAAAAATTTTTACGCTGAGTTCTTAGCTGCCTTGAAAGTAGTGGAGAATTATCAACAATATTTTGGCGAAGTGGAATTTGAGCCTCCTTTCGAATTTAAAGAATTTGAATTACCTACTTATCTCTCCATTAAAACTATCAAAAAATATTTTGGTCTGGACGAAAAGACCATCCGTGAATACAATCCGGCTCTACGAAGACCAGTACTCCGCGGCAGTAAATATCTTCCCAAGGGTTATCGACTTCGTTTGCCAGTACAAATTGACCCTCAGGCAATCTTTGCCCGTCTACCGGTGGAAGAAAAATTTACCCACCAGAAACATTTGAACTGGTATCGGGTGAGGCGAGGCGACACACTCAGCAAGATCGCCCGGCGATTTAATACTTCAGTGGCAACGCTAATGACACTAAATGATATTGGTAACGCCCACCGTATTCGCGCAGGAGATATTATTCGGCTTCCTGCGGGACACGCCTCACCTGAAGGAAGCGGAGAGGTAGAAATAGCTCTAAAATCTCCATCATCTAATAAAGCATTAACTGAAAAGGACGCTAAAAACATAAAGACCGCTCCTACAGCAAGCGCCAATTCTCAAAAAATTTCTCCACCTTTTAAAGCGACCATTCCAGAACAAAAACTCAAAGTTACCACTGGTAGAAAAATAAAAGAAGGCTGGATTACGGTAGAACCAGATGAAACATTAGGACATCTGGCAGATTGGCTACAGGTACCAACCCAGAGGCTACGGCAATGGAATCGGCTAAGATACGGAGAAGACATTCATATTGGTCAACGTTTGCGCTTACGGTTTGAAAAGGTTACTCTCCAAGATTTCGAGGAAGCCCGTCTGGAATATCATCGTGGTATTGAGGAAGATTTCTTCTCAAATTATCAGATAACCGGTACCCGCATCCACAAAATGCGACGTGGAGAAAATATCTGGACTCTCTGCTACCAGGTGTATGACTTACCTTTTTGGTTAGTACGCAATTACAATATTCACCTAAACTTATTTAAATTGAAACCCGGCGACAAAATAGTTGTGCCAATTGTAGAAGACAAAACAAATGGCACTAATAATATTGCCCCTTCTCCACATTGACACAGTAAAGTTAACTTCCCGATAAGGAATTTCAGCATGAATACCAGAAAATTAGTCCAACAACTGGTTGTGATTGCAGGTGTTGGGATTTTCTACAGTCTCATTTTCTCCTGTGCGCCTCACTATTCGCCAATATTTCCTGGTCTGGATGTACTGGTAAAGGAAAAAGTAGACTTAATACGCGGCAAGCGCATAGGAATCTTGAGCAATCGTACAGCTATCTCTTCGGATGGTAAACACATTGTGAATGTCCTTACCGCTATTCCTGAAGTTACCGTTACTACCTTAATCAATCTGGAATACGGAAAGCAGACAGAGCGAACTGATTCGGTTAAAGCTCAAATAGATTCAACCACCGGCATCACCACCTACATCCTCCACTGCAACAGTAGAAAACTACCATCGGAAATGTTACAGAATGTCGATGCCTTAATATTCGATCTTCAAGACATTGGAGTGCGCTTCTCAAATGATCTTAGAGTTATGATTTTAGCTATGGAAGCTACGGCTAACAAAGGCATCGAATTCATCGTGCTTGATAGACCTAATCCCCTTACCGGTGCCATTGTTGAAGGGCCTGTGTTGCAGCCAGAATTTAAGTCGCCACTCGGTTTGCTTTCCATTCCCATCCGCCATGGAATGACAATGGGAGAATTAGCTCTTTACATTAATGGTGAGGAGCTATTGCCTCATGGTCTTAAGGCTAAGTTGACTGTGGTTCCCGCAAAGAATTGGCGGCGCATGCAATGGTTCGATAAAACTGGCTTGCAGTGGGTTGAAGTTCCCTCACATACGCCGCCATTGGAAGCAACGTTACTATTCCCTGGTTTGCATCTACTCGAGGGAACTAATATTACAGTAGGCAGCAAACCCGATCAAGTCTACAATTGCATCGGCGCTTCCTGGATTGATAAAGAGCTTCTGTTTAAGAAATTAAAATCATATCATCTCTACGGTGTTTCTTTTGCACCTGTCCTCTTCACTCCCCCTAAAATCTTCCAAATCACGCAGTCGCTAAATTCCCAGACAGAACAATGTCAGGGACTATCCATCAAAGTGACTGATCGCAATGTTTTCCGCTCGGTTTCTTGCGCTGTGTACCTTCTCAGCAGCATTCATCAATTGTACCCGAACAAGATTCAATTCACTCACAAATTCGACTTGCTGGTGGGAAACGATAAAGTCCGCCGATCACTTATCGCGAATGTAAAACCCAGACGAATCATTGCCAGTTGGGAGCGAGAATTAAACTACTTCAAGAGTATTCGAAAAAAATATCTCCTGTACAATTAAATGACTACAGTTGATGTGAATAAGAAAATCCCTGTGAATCGGAAGTTTGTGACATCCACAGAGGCACAGGTTTGACTTTTGGGATCGAAGTATGTTGTACTTTTTAAGGTAGCCGCAATGTGTTCTTTCCAGAAGCTGAACAAAATCAAACAATACGTAGCTGCCCCACTCCAATTTTTGTTTGACACATCCCTTCTTCTTCTTGTCTCCCTTTGGCCAATTGAAATATTAACTGCAACACCTGTACTTTTCTACTTTCAGCTTCCAAACCTTGATCTCCTCTCCTGGATGTGGGTAATAATAGCAATAGTGTGCCGCTTTTTTCTCCCCGAGTACTTTCGCCCTTTCTTCAAAGACAAACTTTTCACCGCGGTCGTCTTTATGCTTGGGGTCTGGATAGTAATAGTCTATCATCGCGCGCCCTTCTGCGATTATTTCTCCTTTTTATGGACCGAACGTTTTATTCTGTGGTTGGTGCTAATTTGGATAACTTCCCGAATACGCTGGTCGCCGAGATTGATGCGAAAGATTGCCTACAGCATTTTTGGAATTGCGGTGTTGATCTCCCTCCATGCAATAGTTGAACAAGTAGCCTGGTTTCGCTGGCATAAGGCATTATCCTACCAGCCGCAGCTATTTGCTGGAACGCACCATCTGCGTTCATCTGCTACTTTTTACAACCCAAACTTATTGGCAGCTTTCCTAACACTTACTATCCCTATTACAGTCTGGCTGGATTTTTACCATTCCCGGCTACAAAGAAAAAGATGGAACCTTCTTTTTGCAACCACTTTGGCTGTCCAGGCGATAGCATTGGGTTACACCTATTCCCGAAGCGGATTGGTGCTGTTAGCAGGATTTGCTATCGCTTTGATTGTTCTCGGTCTTCTTCATTCCCAGTTAAG
>MZGM01000060.1 GCA_002085035.1 Candidatus Zhuqueibacterota bacterium 4484_219 | reverse complement strand
TAGGTAGGGATAATAACGCTTACGCACAAGTCCCAACTTTCTGCTTTCTTCAATTCCATTCTCGGGTAGTAATCAGCAAGGGTTGGGGGTGTCTCTACCGCCGCCTTTCGCCCATCGGATGGAGCGTAAATCGAAAGTGGGAGGGGCGGTTTGTTCGTGTCGTGGGATAAGGTTCCTATCACTTCATTGACAGTAATCTCACTCATACATCGCCAGTTCTGACACACATTCCACCGTTCTGTGTATTGACAGGGACTACAGGGCAAGTTTTTATTAATAACCGTTACCTTTTTTCCTAACGGTTTGTTCTTTTTCACCCGTGTTGGCCCAAAGATTACATAGGTTTCAACTCCCAACGCCGCTGCCATATGGGCTGGGCCACTGTCGTTGCCGATAAAAAGATCGCATTTCCTAAGGATATCAGCAGTCTGTGGCAAATCGAACCGTCCTAAACAATTAATGATCTCCGATGGCCATTGCTCTGGACGGAACCGTGCTGCCTCCTCTTCCCCACCGATTAGCACCACTGCATATCCTTGTTTGATCAGTTCATGCGCTAATTGCGAATAATAAGGCCAGCGCTTTCGCTCCCAACCATTGTTATTCAATGTCGTGTCCGCAAGTGCCACTATTTTTTTGTTAGCAGGAAGTGATACGTCTGCTTTTTGGGTGGCACAGAATGGCTCGGGCTTTTCATCTTCAAATCCTAATATTCGCGCTATCTCAAAATAATGATCTGATTCATGAACATCAGGATTGCCTATCTGCATTTGGTAAACCGTGCGACACTGCCCTTTGATCTGCTCACCATACTTTTGCGCAAAGTCCTGTGACCAAATGGTGAAAAAGCCCAGGTCAAAATGCTCGGCGGGAGGTTCGGTAACCACAGCTTTTACTGCATCCCAACCAGCCAGAATCTGAAGCGCCGGTTGTCTTCCTAAAACAGTAATTTCACTATCTGGCAACGAACGCTTGAGCGCCCGAATTGTTGGCGTCAGCATCACCATGTTGCCAATCCCCTGATCCATAATAATGAGGATTCGACGATAAAGCTGTTGAACCTGAAGATTGGATTTTCTCTGGCGGTATTCTTCTTGCAAATGGGAAATTACCTTATTCTGTGAATCTGCTTTAGATAGTTGCTGAATTAAGAAAACTGCATCGAAAACGTAGTTACTAAATAACAGTCCCCATGCAAAAAGTACAATCGTCTCAAGATTTGCTTGAGACAGAGTGGTTAATCGGCTTAAGTTCAAAACAAACCACTCTAAATTCTTAATCATTAACGCAAAAGTAGCTTCCAGGAATAGGCATTGTTGAGGAGTAAAGTGTTGATTCCATTGTTCCTTATGCTCAAAGATTTCTTCAATTTCCGATACAAGTTTGGGGTAGCTCCGAAGATGAAAAAATTGCTGTTCTAAGGTCGAAGCATCGGAAAAACAGAACTGCTGCACAATACCAGTGCATACTTCTAACAAAATGGATTTTGCTTCGGCATGCTTGTGAAACCGCCGAAAGGTCTTTAGACTACACATTAGTGCTGGGATATATTGCTTCTGTGCCCAATAAAGCTGAATTAAGTTTAGCAAGGCGTCGAGATTTTGAGGTTTGCTTTTTAGACTCTGACGAAAGTATTTCTCTGCTTCTACAAAATTATTTTCTTGAAATAATATTACTCCCAGGTCATTAAGAGCTCGCCAGTGCTGCGGCTTGTATTGCAAAACAGTGTACAAGCATTCTTTCGCCTGCTGAATTTGCCCCGACTGAAAAGTTTTCTCAGCTTGTTGTAACAGCCTGGAAGCATTTGCAATCTTCTGGGCCTTACCAGTTATCTTTGCTTTTCTAATCTGTGCCATGGTTGTTTTTGTTGTCTTTCTTTTTGTTTTTACCAATTTTATTAACCAAATCTTGAAGTGTGGCTCTCTCTATCGATATCGCCTGAATATTTTCCTGGCGGATTTTTTCCAGAAGTTCAGTTCGAAAAATAGCAATATTAGGCGGCGCCTCGATGCCAAGCTTGACTTGGTTATGGCGTATTTCGACTACGTAAACTCGAATTTTGTTGTCAATGGTAATACTTTCGCCCGACTTCCTTGTCAAAACTAACATTTTTCATCCTAAAATTTAAGGAGGTTATTAGTTCAGTGCGTTAGCTTGAGGCAAGATTGGATGTTTGATAGAATATTCTTCATTAGGAATGATAACTTGTTTGCCGATTCTTTTCTTCAAATTGATTATTATTGGTCCGCGCAAATTGGCGGTAGATTGCCTGGAATCAGGAGCCAAAGTAACAATAGCATAGATTAAAAACCTGTCACCATTCTGAATGTTAAGCTCCTTCAAATCCAAGGGAATAATCTTGGGTTTGTAATCAGGACAAAAGTTGAACGGGTTAATGATGACAAAACCGATATTTTCTTGCTCCACAGAAATTAATAACTGAAAAGGTTTGAAATCTTGAGACTCAAAAATAGCGAACTTTTTGTACTTTTCGAAGCCAATAATCCCGCGTGGAAATTCAATTATATCGTCTGGATCTACCAGTAATTTCCCCCAACGTGCAGAATTAATTTCAATCTTTGAAGTAGTTATTGCCACGGACATGATGAATTTCCTTTTGTTTATTTCAGGTAGTTCAGCAAAGATAAACGCAACATCTGATTACCCACCGCAAGACCAAATTGATACGGAGGTCAATTAACACGTTAAACACCCCTTCATCTCCGGTAAATATTTCCTCTATGTTGGCATTGATTTGAATACGCTCAGTTTTAGCAATCTTACGCCATATTTTCCCCGAAAGGTCTCCCGAAGTATCTACCGAAGTAATCTTTCCTGTCACATCTCTTTGAGCTACAAAAGGTTGCTCATCCACTCGGGTTCCTGCAAAGATGTAACTGTCTAAGTAGGTTTTATTTCCCAGACTTAACACCTGTTCAAGAATTCCATTCAGTTGTTGGGCAATACGTTGTCGATCTGTAGCACTTCGGGTAGCATTGGCGGCCTCTACGGTCAAATTTTTTGCCTCCGTGAGTAAGTCGTTTAGCTGGCTTAAGGCTGCAGATGAGGAGTTTATCCATCCTATTCCATTCTGGATATTGTCGAGGTAAACTTGATTATCAGTCAACTCGGCGTTCAGTCGTTGAATTGATTTAATATCAACAGGGCTGTCGGAAAGCTGATCGACTTTTCGGCCAGTAAGAACTCTGTTCTGACTATCATTTAATCGCTCCAAACTTTTCATTACATTATTGATAAAAGTCTCAGAAATCATTCTATTGGACACACGCATGACATTTTACCTCGTTATTTTTTATTGGCAAAGCTCTAACACCAAAATACAAAACAGATTTTCTTAGATCATCTGCAACACGGTTTTCATCATTTCATCTATTGTCCCAATCAAACGCGTAGCAGCGACAAATGCATTCTGATATTTGATCATGTTAACCATTTCTTCGTCCAGGGAAACCCCCATTATTGATTGCCGCTGATTTTCTAGACTTTGAACCAGTGTTTCAGCATTCTCACGCTCATAGGTAACCTTCCAGCTTTGTGTTCCAATGTCAGAAATTAACTCACTATAGAATTCTTGTATCGTCTGGGTATTATTTGCCAGAAGCTTTTTTTCTTTTAATCCATTAAGCGCAAGGGCTCCTTCATTGTTTCCCGGATTCCCATCGCTGGAGATGGCGATCTTGCTCAAATCTGCCTCAATGCTGGCATCAATTTGAATATTCGACGCCAACACATTGTCCGATGTGAAAAAAGGATTGTCAGTTGAGCCATCCAAAGCGTAAAAACTCTGGTGTAGATTATTGACTTCTTTTACCAAGTTCGCCGCCAGTTGATTAAGTTTACTTTTGTACGCTGGTATTAGCGTGTTCCTCAAGTTTAATAGTCCCAAAAGCTCTCCATTCTGGACATCCAGCGAACTACCGGAGCTAAATTGAAGTTTTGTTACCAATGCTCCCCCAGAAGACTCCTCGGTTACATTGATAGTTACGGCGTTTTGACCTGAGACCAACAAAAGCGAATTATTGTAAAGATCTACCGTACCATCTTCATTCTCAACTATGGAGACATCAATAAGCTTACTGATTTCGTCAATCAATTTATCACGATTGTCCTTCAATCCATGGGAAGTCTGATCGAACTGAGAACTACAGAGTTGGCGATTTATTGCAGCTATTTGTTCCAAATAATCGTTCAACTGTTGAACCTTTTTTTCGATATCATCGCCAATAGAGGTGCTAAAATCAGTTAATTGTTTATCTATGAGATGAAAACGCGAGGTTAATATTTTCGTTTTTTCCACCAATGAACTACGTACTCCCATATCTTGAGGATGGTTAGAAAGTTCCAACCAGGCATTCCAAAACTCATTGAAGGAATCGGAAAGGCCGCTTCCGTTCAAATCGTTAAAAACAGTTTCAATTTGCTGCAAATATTTTTCCTCAGCTTGCCAACGCCCTAAGCCAGAATTTTCTAACCAGATTTGGGTGTCGTAACTACGTTCTCGCAATCGTTGAACGCTTTCCACATTTACCCCAATGCCAATTGTGCCATAGGGAAATTTCCGCAGATTAATCGACTCTAAATTGAGGCGACGACGTGAAAATCCGGGGGTATTCGCATTTGCAATATTATCTCCGGTAACATGCATCCCAAACTGCTGAGCTAAAAGAGCTCGTTTTCCGACCTGAAGTGCACTCAATAAATCAGACATTTTCAGACCTGCTTGTTTAAGTTAGAATCTTTTGTAACCGACATCTCTCCATTTTTTTCATAGCCATAACTGCGAAACCGTTGCAACCTCGATAGATGCTCATCAAGGAATTTCAACGATTTTTCAATTAGTGCCCTATTGCTATCGCGATATTGATTAATCTGCTTAATCAAGCGGTTAAAATCTGCTTTTAACCTAGTTAATGTAGACTTAAATTCTTCTGGTCCTTCAGAAATTATTTGCGAAAGCCGGAACTCTGCCGGGTTGTGAAGATAGGTTTTTAGAACGGATTCCCGCGCCTTACTTTTTGCCTCGGTTTCTGCAATCAAAAGCTGTTGTTCTTCAAGCACTTTCAGAAATGCCGAAATATCATGAGTTAGCAGAGCTGCTCGTTGCTGGCTCAGATTTTGCTTTAAAGACTCCAGTAAAGCAATTTCTTCTCTCAAGATAGAAATTAAGCTTTTATAAAAGCTTCGTGGTAAATAATTTTTCACAGTGTTGGAAGCAACCATAGAGAAGTCTCGTAATTAAATATTAGTTACTTCGTTTTGGCGTAGATGTTCAAATAAATCAAGAACTTTTTGAACATAATGCTGAGTTTCTTTAAATGGAGGGATTCCGCCGTAACGCTTAACATTTTCTGGACCTGCATTATAGGCAGCCAGAGCAAGGTTCACATCTCCGTTGAATTCGTTTAATAGCCAACGAAAATATTTCACTCCGGCCAGAATATTTTCCTCCGGATCCCATACATTGACCACCCCCAACTCCTTAGCCGTTTGGTCCATCAGTTGCATCAATCCCTTAGCACCTTTAGGCGATATTGCTTGAGGATTGCCACCAGATTCTTGATGAATGATAGCATAGATTAAATTTTGAGAAACGCTGTATTTCTTTGATGCTTTGTGAATTATTGGCTGAAATTTTTTTAACTTTTCGATGGTCGGTCTTATGGATTTGGGTTGTTCTGTAGCGTTATTCTGGTGCATCTGTAATTTCCCAGCCAATTGCCGAAAAAGGATATCAGCCAGACCAAATTCATTTCGCTTTGCGAGTTGCTTTGCCACTTCAGTATTGAACATGCTATTGTAAATATTGTTAGCCAATCCCTGGGGGAACAATCCACCTTTGGGAATACTCTGGCGCATAGTTTTGAGTATGTAACTGAGAAAAATTGCCTCAAATTGCTGAGCAGCCTCACGTAATTTTGCCTTACGACGCTGCAAATCCATCTGCTTGGTTTTGGCAATATGTTTAAGAGGAATAAATTTAGATTGTGTTTTCAGGTCAACTACTTTCAATGCGAGTCCTCACATAATAATAAGTTCAGCTTTCAATGCACCAACTTCTTTTAGAGCCTGAAAAATAGCGATAATATCTCGTGACGTTACCCCAAGTGCATTTAACGCTTTTGCAATCTGCTGTACATTGGTAGCGTTTTCCATAACCATCACTTTACTCTTCTCTGTTTCGACATTTGTCTGGGTTTGGGGTACAACTACTGTTTGTCCTCGTGAAAATGGTGCTGGTTGCGAGATAATTGGCATGGCACTAATTTGGACGTTTAAATTTCCATGCGAAATCGCCACCGGAGAAACGGTAACATTCTCTCCAATCACTACGGTACCCGTACGTTCATTTACTACTACTTTTGCTATTTGGTCTGGTTCAATTTCAAGAGATTCAATAGCTGAAACAAACTCAACCATCTTACCATCTGCTTTGTAGTCAGCCGGAATGGTGACAACAATCTGGGCTGCATCTTTTGCTACAGCGATACCATTGCCAAATGTTTGATTAACCTGCTTAGCTATTCGGTCTGCGGTAGTAAAATCGGGATTGCGTAAGATAATTGAAATACTATTCCCATCAGTGAAATTTTGCTTGATTTCTTTTTCTAATACTGCACCGGCAGGAACGCGCCCTACTAGGGCATAGTTGCGTCGTACTTTTTCTCCACCAATGGTATTAATATTGAACCCACCAATAGAAACTGCACCTTGTGCTCGGGCATAAATTTGCCCATCGGGGCCCATCAGAGGCGTAAGTAACAACGTCCCCCCTTCCAAACTCGTGGCATCACCTAAAGAAGAAACTATTACATCTATTCGAGAACCAACTTTGACAAATGGTAAAATGTTAGCTGTCACTATTACTGCTGCCACATTTCTTACGTTCATCCGTTTTGCTGGTACGGTGATGGCAAAGTGTTTCAACATATTGCGCACCGATTGATTAGCTATTAATGATTGTCGCGAATCACCTGTACCATCCAGCCCTACTACCAAACCATAACCCAGGATTTGTACTTGACGCGCTCCTTGTAGTTGGGCAATTTCTTTGATGCGTACTCCAGCGAATGTAGTCAAGAACAAGCATAGTGCCAGAAGTAAGGCTTTAAGTTTTTGCATCAACGTTCTAATTTCCATAAGAATTCCTTCTTTCCTCAAAATATCCATTCAAGTAATCGCGTAATCCACCCTGGTTTAGGTGCGGAACTTGCGGGACCATGGCCTTCGTAACTAATTTGAGCGTCCGCGATGTTGTAAGAGTACACTACATTGTCTGCGGTAATGTCCTCCGGACGCACCCAGCCAGATAAAACAATAGTTTGTTTATCACCATTAATTTCTGTTATTTTTTTCCCCTCAATCTTGATATTTCCGTTTTGGTCAACTTCAACTATTCGAGCACTCATCTTTGCCCGCAATTGTCCTGCTTGGGAAATTTGGCCTTCGCCTTTGTATTCATTTCCATGTTTTGAACTTACTCCGAATAGTGGGATAAACTTCAGGGCGCCCTGCCCTCCTGAAGATTCTACGTTCAGATCATTTTCACTCTTGTTCCTGGCTGAACTGTTATTGGAGCCAGAAGAAAATTCTACGATGTAGATAGTTAAAATATCACCTGTCTGATGTGCCTTGTAGTCAGAAAAAAGAGAGTTAAACTTCTCACTTTGTCCAAGTAGCGGCTGAGCTAACATGATTAGACAGACCGCCAGGGCAAAAAGTTTTGAAAAATAGCTCTGCATGTTTGGCCACCTTACATTAATTTGATTTAAAGTCTAACCAATACGGTTTTTTCGTCAATAACTTCGCCAGCGATGCGCTTACCAGAGGAAAGATTTTTGACCTGAATAGTCTCTCCCAGTCGCCCGTCCTCTAATGCTTTACCTAAGGCAGTAACATCAAGATTTTTCAATCTAACCCGAATTTTTACCACGTCGCCACGTTTTATGATTGGAGGCAACTCTATCGTAGAAGCAAAGATCGGCTTTCCTGCTTGAAGTATCTGTTTAGTACGGAAACCAATCACGTCCTCAACATTTGTGAAATATTGACGCTTAAAATTGGTAGTTTCATAATAAGCTAATTCCACATCATTTTCGTTGATTTTTTGGTGTCGCTCAATAAGCTTTTTAGCAACCACTATGTAATCGAAAGTTTGAACTCTTACTGTTACAGTGAGTTGTTTGTACACACTTCGTTTAGAAAATACAGTCACATCAAGCAAATTGGTACCATTATTAATTCCACCATAACGAGATTCTACTTGTATGTCCCAGTCGTTTTTGCGAACAGGAATGGATACCGGTAAGTTTTCACAGTTTACTACAATTTCTTCATGATTATCCTTGTAGTGCTGAAGTACAAACATTTCAATCCTTTCTTTAAGGATTTGGTTGGAAAGATTAAAAATCTCCTCACTGGGAATGCCTACATCCGTATGGTGTAAACCTGAACCTGATTGTGCCATTGCTATTCCAACTATAAGAAGCATCGAAAACAGCCAATTACAACCTATAATGTAAACTTTTCGCATGGCATTTCACCTCTTTATTTTAGCTATATAACTACTTAACTTACTATCTGGTTAAATTTGTTGTTGCAGAGAGCATCTCTTCGGCAGTACGAATTGCTTTGGAGTTTATTTCATAGGCACGTTGAGCCACAATCAGATTGACCATCTCTTCTACTACATCCACGTTTGACATTTCCTGATACCCCTGCATTAGTCGCCCGTAACCTTCAGAATCAGGAGTACCAATCATTGGCTCACCAGAGGCTGCAGTTTGGAGATAAAGATTCCTGCCGATACTTTTTAACCCAGCAGGATTAACAAATTTGGCTAATTCTAACTGTCCAATAACTTCTGGTTCCGTACTTCCTACCACAAGGGCACTAACCACACCGTCGGAGCTAATGTTAATGCTCACGGTATCCAGTGGTAAACTGATTTCTGGCTCAAGTAATAGACCATCAGAAGTTACTAATTGGCCTTCAGCAGAGAGTTTGAATGTACCATCGCGGGTATAGGCCCGGGTACCATCCGGCATGATGATTTGAAAAAAGCCATTTCCATCAATAGCCAGATCAAGTGGATTCTCGGTTGGTTTCATGTCGCCCTGAGAAAAAATCTTAAGAACAGCTACAGGTTTTGTGCCATGGCCAATTTGAATTTCTGTTTCCGGGACATTGCCCAGGTTGCTTCCCGAGCCGGGAGTTTTGATAGTCTGATACAGCAAGTCTTGAAATTCTACCTTACTGCGTTTAAAACCAGTAGTATTTATGTTTGCCAGATTGTTGGAAATTACGTCAACAGAAAGCTGTTGAGCATACATTCCAGTTGCCGCAGTTCTAAGAGCACGTATCATATCGAACCTCCGTAAACAACTAACATTCTAAAATTTGCTAGTTTCGTTAATTATCTTTTGCATGGTGCGATCCTGGATTTGGATCAATTTTTGTCCCACTTGAAAGTTCTTGCTAATAGTGATCATTCTGATCATTTCTTGAATTGGGTTCACATTTGAATTTTCAAGATATCCCTGGCGAATAATATAGCTATCGGGTTCAATCGTTTGCGAGTCAGGGTCGGCTGGAACGAAATAAGAATTCCCCCTTTTTTCCAGTCTATAAGGCTGGGGAAAGTCGACCACCCTGATTTTGTCAATGAGTACGCCGTTTTGGTAAATTTCACCATCTTTATTGATATTAATTTCGCCCTCAGTAAAGGTTATTACTCCAGATTCACCCAGGACAAAATTTCCGTCTCCGTTGATTAATCGATTTTCTGGATCTAAGCGAAAGTTACCATTACGGGTGAATTTTTCACCCTCTGGTGTCTGAATCACAAAAAAGCCGTTGCCATCTAT
>MZGM01000059.1 GCA_002085035.1 Candidatus Zhuqueibacterota bacterium 4484_219 | reverse complement strand
CCTCTATCATTTGCCACTGACAATAAATCTTCCCATTCGACTAAATCTTTCTCTGCCACAACTGCAATCACACCCTGGTGATGCGGGGTTTCGGCCTTTCGATCGAGTATTGATTTCTCCAGATATTGAACCAAGATTCCCTGCTGACGTGCCTGAGACACCAATTGTTTTAGCCTCTGAGTGCGAAAGGATTTTACTACCCAGAGTTTTTCAATAGGTCGCTTTGCTTCCAGAGCTGCTTTTACCGGATTGATCCCATAAATTTTAGATGATGTTTGAGCCAATTTAAGATAGAGATTTTAGGATTCAAATTCTGGCAGTGGTGCTAATTTTTCCGGATGTGTCGCACGTGCCCGAATAAGATAAGCCTCCAGCCAGCCTCGATTCTTGTTTGGATAATAAGTACTGCGAAGAATCTTTTCGTGATCGAGGTCATTGATGCGGTGATTGGCGGCACGTAAAGCATCCATGCTGTTTTTCAATGCTTGCTGAACCGGCATTCGCTCCGGATTGATGTCAATTCCAAAGTACCCAGTGTAACCGTACATTTTCAGTACGTACAACGCAGCCTCTAATTGCTCGGGGCTGATGACTCCCACATTTAAATCTTGATCATAATTACCAAGGGGTTGACTATTCCAATGAGTGTGCGCTAAGCGTCCATATTCCATAATTAAACTGAAAGCGTAGGGCAAATCTTCAAAAGCCATCAGCATGTGGCCGATTTCGGGGTTCATAGCGACCAGAGCATGGCCTTCTTGCAACAGTTTTTTGTTTTCCGGATTTTGCAGCAAACTCTCAACCTTTTCGGCTAAAAGGGGTCCTTCAGCAGTTGTACCATAGAGAATGTGACCGCGTGGTTCATAAGGTTTAGGCTCGATAGCTACCCTAACACCTGGAACGGCGTCCATAGCTTCAGCTAATCCCTCAGCGAAACGATCGCGGGCAGCGTAAAAATCGATACCGAAAGGATTTTCGTATCCATCGATGCCTGGCCAGACTATCATGAAATCGGCGTTGATCTGTTTGTTCAACTCTAATGTTTTGATCGTACGTTCAATTGCGGCACGGCGCGCCTGCGGCAGTGGAGAAGAAAGGGCACCAAATTCGAACTGGGCATCATAAAATAGATTGGGGACAATTGTCAACAGTCGAATGCCAGTATCTTTCTCTAACTTCTGGTAGAGATGAAGATTGTCCTCATTCACTTCATTGGGATAATGGGCCTCTAACGCCTTCAGACCATAAGGTGCTAATTCACCGGCAATCTCCAAACGTTCTGCAATCGACATTTCTTTGATGTAGCGGTCATGGAAACGTCCACCGCCCGGTGAAAAGAACCAGATCCCAGCAGAAAACTTCAGATCTAACTCAAATTTACGAAGATGCTCGATCCGTTCTTCCATCGTCATTCGTACCTTCTGTGAACGAATATCTTTTAAGGCCATGGTTTTTCTCCCTTCTGTTTTTAAGCTTTTCAATCTGAAAAAATCCAATTTGGTTAAGAAGTAACCTTACAATGGTTCAATTGGGGGAACCACTGCTTTCAACACGATTGCGCAGGATACCAATTTTTTCAATTTCTGCTTCTACTACATCGCCAGGATGAATTTCGCTAATGCCTTCTGGTGTGCCAGTCGCAATTACATCGCCGGGTTCTAAGGTAATCCATCTGGTGATGTAAGCAATTATGCTTGGAATATCAAATACCATCTCTCGAGAGTTTGCTTTCTGGCGGGTTTCTCCATTTACCCGGAGTTCCATTTCTAACTCGATGGGGAATCCAACTTCTTTTTTGGTGAGGAGACACGGTCCCATCGGTCCAAAAGTGTCAAAATTTTTTGAACGATACCACGGG
Organism: Candidatus Zhuqueibacterota bacterium 4484_219; assembly: GCA_002085035.1. Taxonomy (GTDB): domain Bacteria; phylum Zhuqueibacterota; class JdFR-76; order JdFR-76; family 4484-219; genus 4484-219. Next base: position 9,848 of record MZGM01000059.1, on the reverse strand, counting down.
AGCTTTGCTTCAATATCTTGCCACTGCATGGCTCTGGCGGTAACATCGTTAAAAACCGTGTAGCCAGCTACTACATCAAGAGCAGATTCTTTTGGAATTTTCTTAGCTGTTTTTCCGATAATCACCGCCAGTTCCAGTTCGTGGTCCACTCGCCCCACACCTTCGGGAATACAGATTGGCTGTTCCGGGCCAATTACGGTGGAGCTGGTTTTGGTGAATAAAATCGGCTCTTCTGGCACAGGTTTCTCACTTTCCTGTGCGTGCCCGGTGTAGTTTAAGCCTAATGCTATTATTTTACCTGGTCGCAAAATAGGAGCTAAGGGTTGAAACCTCTCGCGCAGCAAATGATGATCCCATAAATTATGGGATTCCAAAAAATCAAACACTCGTAAGAAAGTTTCCTCGCTGAACTTGCCGCGGTTGATTAGATCTCCTATTGTACAGACTCGTACCATCATACGCTGATCCTTGAAAAAATGATAAGCCTGGTAAGCAGCAGAGAAATCCAACATCCCTTTTTCTAATTCTATTCCAATCTTTAATTCATTATGGAATTGAAGCGTGTAAATTTTCATCCTAATCTCCTTTCGTTGATGCTAATGGCATTAATATTTTTTCACTTGCAATAAAATTACAAAACTTACTGACAAGATTCAAGAGGAAATTTACTCTACCAGAAAAAAACATTTTATTATTTCCCAATAGCCTCCCAAAAGTCTGAAATTATCCTTGATAAAGTTGATTAAATCAATTAAATTTGATAGTATTCCAAATTGACTAATTAAAATATTGAGGCATTTATGAAAAAGTGGATTAGAACTCTTTTGGGTGGCTTTATGCGCAATTTGAGCTCAACATCACTATTTATGAACACAAAAAAGAAGACGTTACACTGTATCAGAGTTTTGAGCAAAGAATAGAAGAGGATTCTTATCAGAAGACCGTAAGTCGAGGTATTAGGCACTATTATTTTTACTCTGTTAGTTTGAAACCAAGGCGATACAAAATGCTTTTGGAATTAGTTGATCTTGATACGCGTAAATCGTTACAATGGAAAAGCCAAATAAAATTGAAAACATTTAGAAAAGCAAATTTCAATTTTAGCGACATTGTGTTTTACCAAATTGATACTACAAATGTAACACCCAGGCTCACTTTACTCAATGTATCTCCAGAGTTCTTCCAAAAAACTCCTTATGCCCATTATCCGCAGCTTGTAACTCCCAGCCTTGTTAATCAACGAAAGTTGTACATTATTGGTTGTTGTTTTGGCATTTATCATGAGGTTTTTGTCACTGTACCGTTGGATAGCCTTTTGCTCACTTATGAGATAATAAATAGTTCTAATCGGGTAGTGTACAAACGTGAAATACGAAAAAAAGTGATTGAACGGTTGGTGGTAGGTGAATTCAAGATTAACAAGATTGCTTTTGCTCCAGGGGAACACCTTTTGAGAATTACCGTAAGTGGTCATGGTAAACCTTGTCGTATTCAAAAAGAGTTTTTCTTTTCTCCAGTTCTGACAGTTCAGAATATCGATGACTACGTGGATCTTGCAATCAGACCGTTGCGCTATGTTGCAAATTCAAAAGAGTACAGACAGATGCTTGAGGCTTCTGAAAAGGACAAAAAAGTTCTCTTGGAGGCATTTTGGGCTAAACGGGATCCAACACCGCAAACTCCAGAAAATGAGTTGCGAGAGGAATTTTATCGTCGGGTTAACTTTGCTAATCACCACTTTTTCAACCCGTTTTCCAATCGGCAGGGTTGGGAAACAGACCGGGGCAGGATTTTTATTATTTACGGTCCCCCGGATGATGTGGAGCGCCCACCAGTGAAAAAAAGACAGCCTTTGTACGAAATTTGGACTTACCAGCGGGAAGATTTTGTGCGGCGGGTTATTTTTGTGTTCAAACCAGAATGGGGAGAATTTCAGCTTGTAACAATGGAGTGAGTGGGTTTATTGTTGGTCACGTCGAAAGAAAACAAAGGGGTTTTCTACTGTTATTTCACCTTCAGGAATGGGCTTAAATTTGAAACGTTGAACCACAGCAATAATAGCTTGTTCAAACTCAGGATCACCGACTGTTGAGGAAATTATTTTGCAACTAGTTACTTCGCCGGAAGCAGCAATGGTCATTTCCAGCACTATTTTACCTTTAAGGTCTGGATTTTTTTTCAAAAAGCGATTGTAAGTGTAGGTGATGCGTCCCATGTAAGAAAGGATAACATCACGGATGGATTCTTCGCTGCGCCATCCTCGCGCCGCCACACTACCTGTAATTTCGCCAATTTCTTTCAGGTCTACATCGCCCTTCTCTTTTAGCTTAACATGATCTTCTACTTTCATACCAGCGATCAACTTATCTACATCAGCATCTTGATCGGAGAAAAGCGCATCCAGGTTTCCAACCTCGTCAGTAAGTGAGGGTAACTCGATTTCAAGCTCTTTGCCACTTTGCAAAACCTCATCCAGCTCCCGTACTAAACCTTTATCTACTAAAGTTTCTATTATATTACTGCTTTTAGCTGCTGGTCCAGTACCTGCAATTAACCCCAGTAGACCTTTGCTTAATACCGTAGTTTTAGCTGCTGGTTTCGAAGAAGTAGTGGCTGTACTTTTACTGAGCGCCGCTAGCAGGTTGAGGGCGTATTATGAACCGTGCCATACGTCGACTAAGTTGCTCAAGATTAATTCTGCGAGGTTCTGTAATTTTTATTGTGTTCACTTTGTAGCCAAAAGCTATCCCTACCACCAGTAACACAAGAAAAATAATCTTGAAAGTAATATCAGAAAACATTGCCCGAAACAAGCTACGGCTAAGTTTCCAATAAGGAGTTACTGGTTGCAATACCGTAGCTTTTCCATTGAACCGATAAGAGACTTTTATTGGGCCTAACGTTATCCAACCATATTTATCTTTATCAGGGGTGATTTTGAGATAGTAGATTCCCTTTTTACGGCGCAGTAGTTCATGAGTAATCAAATCTTGAATTTTCAATCGGGAGGTTCCGGCCACTATTTCGCCCTGCATGTCTTTCTGGAGCCAGAGTAGATAATAATTGCGATTGCCAGTAACCAGTGTAAATTTTTTAGGAACACCACGCCCTTCTATAGGGATATCATTACCAGGATCGTAGCCGATTTTTAAACTACCCCGAACATCAAGTTGACGAACTTGAACACCCTCAGGGGTTTCGATAGTTAATCGTAATATGTGGTGATTTTTTGCCACTTTTTATTATATTATTTTACAATTCGTTGGAAGTATTAACTGCGAGTGCCATATTGTTATAGCCTACTTGTCCGCAAGTATACATCACTTTTTTTAGTACTACAAAAGGAATATCTCGATCGGCCTGGATATTAATTTTACCCTGAAATGCTATACGAGCATCCAGGCCTGAAACTCGCTTTGCGATCAAACGTTTGGCACGTAATTCCTCGAACAGATTCTTCAATAGTAATTTGTCAGATTTAATAGCTTTTTGTACAGATGACATTGGTTTGCCATCAAGAATAATCCAATCAGGGGTAACGACAATAACTGAGCTGGTGGTCGGAGGTTTTTCTGCGGTAGAGATTGGTAAGTGCAAATCTGGCGATACCGACATAATCTGAGTTTCAGTAGAATAGCTTTTTAACAAGAATACTAACAGAATGGTAAACATGTCGATCATAGAAGTTAATCGTAGGGTAAAAGTTGCTTTTCTGTCTCGTCGTAGTCTAGGGACAATCTGGTATTGATTTCTTTTTTGATTAAGATTTAGCATTACATTACCCTGAAATTGAAAAATTAGGGAATCCTGCTTCCCGACAAACGTCCATCACTTTTATGATTATATGATATTGAACATCGTTGTCGGGAGAAATTATCACATCTTCCAGTTTTGGGAAGTCTTTCTTGATTGATTTCAGCCTTTTTGTTAATTCATCATAATTGTACTCATTTTTTTTGCGGCGGATTTTGGGAAAAGTTTTCTGGGAAGTCTTGACCTCGAATCCCGAGGGCTCGATGGCCACTACCAAAACAGTCAGTTCCTTAGCCTGTGTTTCCGATATTGCGGACGTAGCTCCTTCCAGGGTTGGAAGCGTAAACTCAATTATTGCAATCTTTACAAAGGTGACAGTTAGCAGCAGAAAAGGAATCAATATCACAAAGATGTTTAAAATTGGAGTGATATTGATATCAGTATCCTGCTGTTGTCTACTTTCACCAAGTGTTTTTCGGAGATTCATGGGTGCTTTCTACTGTTTTGCTGCGATGTACCAAATATTGGTAGATGCGAGCAACGTTTTCATTGATTTCGTCAATTAATTCGTTGGTTTTTTCGTGCAAAAAAGCGTAGGCAATCATGCAGGGGATAGCAGTTATTAATCCAAAAGCGGTAGTATTCATTGCTACCGAGATACCGCTTGAGAGTAAGGCAGCCTTCTGAGCGGCATCTGCATGAGCTACTGCCTGAAATGATTGAATTAATCCCCATACAGTTCCTAAAAGACCTAATAGTGTGGCTACATTTGCCGTCATCGAAAGATATCCTGTACGTTTTTCCAATTTAGGGATAACCGACATGGCCTTTACTTCCATGGCATTTTGTATTTCATCTGGTGTTCGGTTAGCCTGCTCCAAACCGGCACGCACAATTTCCGGCAAGGCTGCTCTGGAATAGTTACAAAATTCCAGAGCTCTATCTGGCTTGCCATCACGAATATAGCCAATTACTTGATTAACAAAACCGGCGGTGTCGATACGGTTTTTACCTAACAGGACTATCATCCGCTCGATTATTATCGTCAGTGCAAAAATTCCCATTACTAAAATGGCATACATAAAGAATCCGCCTCGTTGAAAGAAAGATATGATTGCTTCCAAAAGTAATACCTCCTATTTTTATTGGTTCTCAATTCATTTCTTATTCAGTTACCAGGGGATTGCCATTTCCTTGATATAGCCAATTTTTTTTCTTTCAAAATCCTTTTTGTCAATTGGTTTCATAATTTCATCTAAAAAAGATCGATCCAGAACAATATCATCGATCTTAGGATTTATTCCAGGCACCACGTAAACCATTTGCGGTTTTTCAATCCAACCCCGCACTTCAATTTTGTCAAGAAGGATTTTGACCGACTCAGGAGAAAGTTTCCCGGTTTCCTGCTGTGGAGAAGATTTGACTGAAGCCTTTGATTTTTTCTGTTGAGAAAAAACTGGAGACTGTCCTGCGGAAATTAGCAAGAAAAGTACGATTAGAGAACTCATTATCTTCATTGCTACACCCTAATTAAGATTATGTCTGTGGGTTTACTGATTGTGCTTATGTTGGTTGATCAAGTTACCGAGAATTCTAATGCGGTCACGGCTTTTGCTTACCCAGATATTGTTGACGTTATTTTTTTCTGCCCGGTTAACATTAGCAGTGTAAGTTTCCAAAGCTTTTTTCTGGAAGGGTAAAGCCATATCTTTGATTTGCAGTTCATAAGCCACTAATTCATCGGGCGTTAAACCTTCAGGTATGGGGGAGGTAAGCAACGCGTTGGCGAACTCTTCGAATACCTGTCCGATGCGGAATGAAGCTGCTGTTGTCCATTCTGCTACCCGATATTTTGCTGCTTTGGCGTAGCTCTTTATTACTTTTGTTAGCGATTCTTTTTTGCGCTGGAAGGTGGTTTTTAACGGGGGCTGAATAGTGATTTTTGAATATTCTCGATAATAAATTTCGCCAATCATAAATTGAGCTTTGGCAGCAAAGTACAGGGTAGCTTCCCGGTTAGTAGAGGAATTAAATTTGTTTAGTAACTGCCGAAATGTTTGCAGAGCAATCTTTTCTTGCCCTTGTTCGAGATAGCCTTCACCGATATAGGACAATGCCTCGATAAAACGGTTGTCGTCTTTACACAGTACCAGATATTCGTTGAAAATATTGACCACTTTGGTCCAATCTTTTAGATTGTAGTAACACTTCCCTGCAGCAAAAATAGCTTGTGCTTGCAAAGGTGAATTTTTAAAACGTAATCGTAGATAATTCTTTGCCGCTTTGTCCCACTGATGTACACTTTCACGGTACTTTGCGGCCGTAAATACCGCCTCTTCTAACAGGTTGGAGTAAGGATATTGGTCGAGAAATTTTTCATAGACTTGGGCTGCTTTGGTAGTGTCTCCCATGTACTCAAATTGCTTTGCGGCCTCTATCAGTGCTGCTTCAGCTATTTTTGATTTGGGGTATCGCATAGCAGCCAGAGCAAATTGTTTAGCTGCTTCGATATGATTACCAGAGTCACGATATTTCTCGGCCAGTTTGAAACGAGAAGATGACATCATTACTTCAGCCTTTCTTACCAGCGCAGCAGTGTCAGGTAAAGTATTTACCACGGTGGAATACCACTGTTCTGCTTTAATATAGTTTTCTTCGTTGAAGTACGATTGAGCAATCATCATCATGGCTTTGCCTGCGTAGGGAGAATTGGCGTACTCAGTGATGATTTTTAGGTAAATTTTTCTGGCTAAATCGTAACGATCAATATCGTTGAAGATCTGTGCCTCTTTCATCAGGATTTCAGTAACGTGATCGCTCTTAGGCAGCAAAGTCACAAAGTCTTCACAAGCCTGGATGAAGTTTTTTACTACTGGATTTCCCGCTTCTACTACAATGGAATCGGGCATGTTGTAAAAATGTTGTAAGTAAAATTTCTCTGGTCGAGAATAATTGCACAGTTGAAGTGCCTTGTCGTAGCTAAGAATGCAATTGTAAGCTGCTTGCTCTTGATAGCTACTTTTTTTGTAATCAAATACGACTTTTTTGTATTCCTGAGCTGCTGTTTCATAATCACCGATTGCATAAAGACATTCGGCTAAGAAATAGTTTATTTTATCCGCGCGCTCATCATCTGGAAAGTCTTTTAAAAACTGTCGATATTTCTGGATAGCCAGCAGTAATTCTTGGCGGTCGTTATTGGCTTCACGTGCCTGTAGTTGATGGTAGATACCGCTTTTGTAAAGTGCATCTTTAACTAATTTTAATGCCTCTGCCTTGGCGTTTTGGTCTGACACTTTCTGATACCAGAGGCTATTAGGTCCATAGTTTCGGATCAGCTGGGATCGAGCCTTATTTGAGGCGATCAAATTCCATTGTTTTTCATAGGCATCGATGATTTTCTTCTGGATTTTGGGTGCATCTTTGGCAAAAGGAAAAAGGCCGAGATATGCTCGAAAGGTTTCCACGGCTTCATCGAGACGGTCTTGTTTGAGGTAAACTTCACCTAACCGTTTTAGGATCTCGTCTGTGAACTGATTATCGGGGGTAGCCTGGAGAAAGAGCTTGGCTCTTTCTGGTCCCCCATATTCACTGAAACTGATGGCAATATAATCTAAAGCTTCTTGGCGCAAATCAGTTGGACTGTGGTTCAGGGTTTGAGTTTTCAGATGCTCCAAAACCTGGATGTCTTTTAGTAAATACATGAAAGCACTAATCGCTTCGGGATATTTGTTGATCTTGTAATTCGCCCACCCCAATTTGTAGAGGGCCATATCAAAAAACGAATTGTGCCACATTTCCTCAGTTACCAGGTGAGAATAGTACCGAATGGCGGATTCATATTGTCCCTGATCAAAATAATATTCGCCGATACGAAAGTAAGCTTCTGCTACGAATGGACTGCCAGGCACCTCGGATATCAAACGTTCAAAATATTGTTTACTTTTTTCGCCATTGCCTTCTTCATGATGGCATAATGCAATCCGGTAAAGTACTCTATCTTTAAAGCTGATGTTCGGATATCGATTCAGGATTTCATAAAGGGTAGAAATAGCGTCGCCGAAGTTCACCCGTGGCATAACTGGTTCGATTTTTAGCCTGCCTTTGTCGTATTGTTTCAGCTGTTGTTCATATTGTTCCATAGCTTTTTCAAAATCCTGGCGGGCTTTTTTTACATATAGTTCAGATAATTGGAAGAGAACAGTAGGAGTGAATTCGCTATCAGGAAATCGCTGTAGAAGCTCTTCATTTTTAGCGATGGCAAATTCAAGCTCTTTTTCAGTCATTTCCCTTACACTTAGTTCCATGCGCTGAATAGTTTCGTCCAACTTGTTCAGGCGGTTTTGAATTTGGGAGAAAGCATAGTGAGAGGAAATAAAATTAAAGGAAAGAAACAAAGCTAATATTTTGATCCAATTTTGGTAGATGCCATCCATAGCCACACTCCTTTAAAAGCTTTACTCCTGTTCTTTGAGAAAAAGGGCGCGCGAAATTCCATATTGGGCATAGCTTCGCCAATCGCGGCTACGCTTTTCCATAACTCGGGTTAGATAATCGATTTCTTGCATCATTTTCACACAGTTCTTATGCTCTTCGTCAATGCTTTTTAATAGATGGGTGCGCCTTTTTTGCAATAGTTCACACTCTTTCAACATAAACCGCGGTAAGTACTTTTTCGAGGGCAGATGAATAGTTTCTATTAATTTTGACTCCAATATTAATAAGTCAGCCCGTTGCTGTTCAATCTCTTTTCGATATTGAGAAATCCTCTTGCTCATCTTCTTGATCCAGTCCTCAGTTTCTGAATCGTTAGGGAAAAGTGCCATGATTTTGTTGAAGAAGGAGATAGCTTTATCATAGAGCCTAATTTTGAGATAGCACTGGCCGAGCAAGAGATAGACCTCGGGGACAAATTCGCTTTGGGGGTATTTTTGAAGAAATTCTTCTAATGGAGAAACTGCATCTTGATAGCGCTCTAATTTTAAAAAACACCATCCCAATCCCAACAAAGCCTTCGGATAATTCTCATTTTGTGGTGAAACTTGCTTGAGATAATAAATTGCCCTATCGTATTCTTTCACTTCATAATAGGTTAGTCCCAGAACCAGTTTAGCTCGTTCGCGCAGTTTAAACCATGCCTTGTAAAGTCGAGGAAGTTTAACCACATTTTTTAGGTCTGCAATAGCATTATTGATATTTTTTTTTTAAAGTATGCCAAAGAGCGAGTGTAAAGGGCATACCCCCAATACTCGCTTTTATTATCAATAGCGCTAAGGATCAAAATAGCATTATCATAATCTTCTAAGTAAAAATAACTTAATCCGCCATAGTAATATATTCCTTCATCAACTGTGATGTTAGGAAATCTTTTGCGTAACAAATGAAAATATTCAATGGCACGTTCATATTGTTTTGTCTCATAGTAAATTCGTTCCAAACCGTAGAGAGCATAGGGAACAAAGGAACTGTTACGTATATTTAGTATCAAATATCTATAGATTTTTTCGGATGCTTTAAATAATTCCATTTGAAAGAGGCAATTGCCCAATGTGTAGATCACTTCGTCGAGTCGACTATAATCAGGATAATAATCCATAATCAGGATCATGTCCTGGGCCGCCTTCCAGTACTCTCCTTTTTCAAAATAGGCTTGCGATTTAGTTAGTAGTTTAGATGCTGCGTGTTCTAGTTCTAAATCAGTAAGTTGATGCTGCTCTTTTTGCGGAGCTGCCTGAGACGTCTTCCAAGAATTTCCTATCCAGAAGATCGGCAATAGTCCTATTAGAATCGCATAATTAAGTTGGAAATAAAGCCTCAATTTTTTACTTTTCTTTTCCATTTTCATAATTAGTGACTCCAAACCAGATTTTCCAATTGGCTAATCTTTTGGGATAAAAGAATGTTGTAGGTGTAGGTTTGGACAAATTTACATCGCAAGAAAGGTTTACGATGGTATTAAATGGTCCGATAAACACAATACCTTGCGATGAGCGCATAGAATTTTGTCGGAAACTTAGTTCAGGCCGATTGTAAAACTGCTCGGTGGTAAACTCCCAAAATAAAATAGTGCTTTTTATCGGGAATTTTATTCCAGC